>JBJTHA010000426.1:0-4394 GCA_046094265.1 Cytophagales bacterium | reverse complement strand
CTTTGCGTGGTATATCGCTCAATGTTTGAATGCTATCAAACATATGTTTTAAATGTGCATTCTTGGTAATTGATACTTCGAGTTTTTCCTGTTGCGACTTGGAAAGGACGGTGCTGTCCACGGCAGCAAGAACCCGTTCTACCGTTGCTACCGAGGAGGGCAATCGCGAAATATCGATACCATTGTTTAGCGCGAAATAAGTAGGGACAATCCCAATCAACACAAGCATTGCCAGACCCACGCCTTTTTGGCCATCGTTGTGGCCATGGAAAAAACTTACGAGTGTACAGGTAATGAACAGAATACTTCTGATCCACCATGGTGGTGGTTGATTTTTTTTTGGTTCTTTGAAGAGAAGATCACCTGTTTCACTTTTCTTGGTGAAAACCCGAAGAAAAAACATCAACACAATGGTAACAGAGAAGCCGAAAAGTGGTGACACCAACAATGAAACTCCGATTTCTTCAGCTTTGCTCCAATTGACAGCAGCACCGGATGCTTCTGGAAGAAAAGAATAAGCGAGACCTACTCCTAAAATCGAACCAATCAATGTGTGGCTGCTAGAGCACGGGATGCCCAAATACCAAGTCAATAAATTCCAAAAGATGGCGGAAAAGAGCAGCGCCAAAATCATGGCTAAACTGTGGGCAATGTTCTGGTCTACCAAGGTTTCCACCGGTAAAAGGTTTACAATTCCCATGGCCACACCAATGCCGCCCAACATTACTCCCAAAAAATTCCAAGTGCCCGACCAGATAACCGCGACCCACGGCTTAAGTGTGTTGGTATAGATGACTGTGGCCACCGCGTTGGCCGTGTCGTGAAAACCGTTAACAAATTCAAATGCGCAAACCGCCACCAAACAAAGTATCAGCAGAATGGCGTACGATGTCTCTAATTCAAACATAAATACAAGTAAAAGTCGCAGTGTCTGCCTCACACCGCTTGCAATAATTGCAGCCAAAGGTAGTGCTGCTTTCGCGGATCAATGTTATGGAATTGTTACCATTTTTTCGTGGTAAAATCGGAATAAAAGCGGTTTTTTTGGTCTTTTTGTAACGAACTCAATGATCATTTCTATCGCGGGCGAACAACTTGAGTTGCTTCCTCAGAAGGCTGTTTTCTTGCCACGGCACCAAGCGTTGTTGTTGGCTGACGTTCATTTTGGAAAAGTGAACCACTTCAGAAAAGCCGGCATTGCGGTTCCTCAAAAAGCCAATGACAAAAACACCGAGGGATTAATCGAACTATTGAAACAGACAAGAGCCACCCGCGTCATTTTTTTGGGCGATCTTTTCCATAGCCATTACAATGAAGAGTGGGAAGTCATCGGTCAATTGACGAGCCATTTTAAGGATGTTTCGTTCGAGCTGGTGCTGGGAAATCACGACATCCTTGGCGAACATCAATACAAGCGCCACGGTTTTCACTTGCATGCACAACTTGCGTTGGGGCATTTCTTACTAACGCATGAGGAATTGACCCCGGTGCCCGCTAAATATTACAATTTGAGTGGGCATGTACATCCGGGTGTGCGCTTGCACGGAAAAGCCCGGCAGTCTTTGCTGTTGCCTTGTTTTTATTTTGGAAAGCGAAAAGGGCTGTTACCGGCATTTGGTTCTTTTACTGGCTTGGCTGCGGTGAAACCCAAAGAAGGAGATTCTGTTTTTGCGATTATTCAAAGCGAGCGAGTACTGAAGATTAAATAGCCTAGTGCCTTCTTCTAGATTTTGGTTTGCTGCCTCCACCACCTCCTGTGTTAAACATCAGTCCAATAGAAAATTCCAAACCTGTAAAATCGACTTTTGCTTCTTTGTAGTCAACAGCTTTTGTCTCTGTTGTGCCGTTGAGTGAACCTCCGGTATAGCTTCCTTTCAAAGGGAAATTCGCAACCCCCAGCAAATAGTTGGTTTCTAGTGAGACACTTACTTGACCGGTAACGGGTAAGGTAAGTTCTGCTCCGAAATGGTAGCCGAAACCCGGGTTGTTTTCGTATGTAAGAGCAGCGTTTGCCACGTCCCATTTTTCAACTTCGCGTATGGCGCGATCAATGTTGCCATAGTTTAAGTTTTGCCCGAAGCCATAAAAGAAAAATCCTCCTCCTTTGATATCGAATTCCACGCGCTGCCCTTTCAGTTGAAAGACTAGTTCTGCTGGAATGAGAATCGTAAAGTTGGGACCAAGTAATGAGTTCCTTGACTCGAAAGGAAGATCTTTGATGTTGAGGCCAGACATGCGATATAATGAGGCACCCGTCTCCAACGCAATGAAGCGATTTAGGTTGACCCCAATTCCACGGATGGAAAAAGGGCTGATGGGGGTGGAGAAATCTCCATTTTTTGGAATGAAGTAAGAAAAGGATAGTCCTACCTCTTGCGCGTGCAGCGCGCTGAGTCCAATGACCAAGGACAACACTAAAGTCAATCGTTTCATAGCCGAATGAAAGAAACAAAGTAAAGCATTTCGAATTTGTGATTTAAGTTTTATGCAACTAGATTTAGAATCGTATCGCACATTAAACTAAAAACGTACCACATGAGATTCATTGTTTTGCTATCCGTATTGTTCACACTTTTAAGTTGTGGCAAAAAAAAGACTCCCGCTGACTTAGTTATAGAAGGTGGTAAAATTTACACGATGAGTACATCGCAGCCCACCGTAGAAGCAGTTGCGGTTGCTGGTAACAAGATTGTGTATGCCGGCACGCTGCAAGGTGTAGCCGATTACAAAGGTGAGCAAACAAAAGTCTTTGATTTGAAAGGCAAAACGATGACACCGGGTTTTATCGAAGGCCACGGTCACATCATGGGCTTGGGCTACAACGAAATGCAGCTTGATTTGATGGATGTGAAAAGTTATGACGAAATGGTGGAGCGTGTGCGCGAGGCAGTCGCGAAAGCACAACCCGGCCAATGGATACTAGGCCGCGGGTGGCACCAAGACAGGTGGGAGGTTAAGCCGAAAGAAATGGTGAAAGGATTTCAGACACATCAGCAGTTGAGCGCGGTATCACCTAACAACCCTGTATACTTGGAACACGCGAGTGGCCATGCAGGTTTTGCTAACGCCAAGGCCATGCAAATAGCAGGCGTTAACCAACTTTCCGTAGAAGTACTGCGAAGAAACACCGAAGAAGGAGGTGAAATTATTCGTGATGAGTTGGGCAATCCCACCGGTTTATTCAACGAGCGGGCACAGCAGTTGATTGAGCAGCATATTCCCGAGAACACGGAAGAAACGGATACTCGAGCGTTGGAATTGGCGATCAAGTCATGTTTGCGCAATGGTATTACTAGTTTTCACGATGCTGGTGCTGCCCGCAATAGCATAGCATTATTTAAGAAATTCAAAGATCAAAATAAGCTTGACATCGGTTTGTATGTGATGGTAACTGGTTTTGATCCGCCTTTGGTTCATGAATACTTCCGAAACGGGCCAATGATTGACTCATTGGGGAACCTGACCATCCGAGCAGTTAAGTTAAATTGCGATGGAGCTTTGGGCTCTCGAGGTGCCTGGTTGTTGGAGCCTTATTCTGATCGGCCAGACTTTAGCGGCATGGCTACATTGTCAATGGATACAGTTGCAAAAATTGCTCGTGAAGGCTTGAAATATGGCTTCCAGATTTGTTCGCATGCCATTGGCGACCGTGCCAATCGTGAAATTCTGGATCGGTACGAGGCGGCCTTCAATGAAAATCCTGATAAGGCAAAAGATGTGCGCTATCGAATTGAACATGCCCAGCATTTGGCGCTTTCCGATATTCCCCGATTTGCACAATTAGGCGTAATACCTGCCATGCAGGCAAACCATTTGTCTTCGGATCGGCCGTGGGCTATTGAACGGCTAGGCGAAAAGAGGATTAAAGAAGGCGCTTATATGTGGCAGTCATTGTTAAAGTCTGGGGCGAAAATTGTTAATGGCACAGATGTCCCGGTGGAGCCCATCAACCCGATGGCATCATTTTTTGCATCGGTAACACGCCAAACACTTAAAGGCCAACCCGAGGGCGGTTTTGAGCCTGCTGAGAAAATGACGCGCGAGCAAGCCCTGCGTTCTTACACGCTTGATGCAGCCTATGGAGCATTCGAGGAAAAGATTAAGGGTAGCATAGAGGTAGGTAAGTTGGCGGACTTCACGATTTTTGATCAAGATATTATGACCGTACCCGATGCAGAACTACTGAAAACCCAAGTGATGGCAACCGTGGTAGCCGGCAACTTGCGTTTTGAGAAGAAGTAAATCAGATCACCTCGCAACAAAAAACCCCTGTCAGTTGGCAGGGTTTTTAGGTAATGTACTGAAAAATGGTTGGTGCTTTTTAGATTGAATGTGCTTAATATTCCAGCCTCACCTGAAGAGGAGGAGAGCTCTGGTGGAGACCAACTCTTCGA
>JBJTHA010000425.1:0-3265 GCA_046094265.1 Cytophagales bacterium | reverse complement strand
GAAGTGAGATATAAGATGTGTAAGTTAGTGAGACAATAGAATTTGAAAATGCAGTGAGCGTCAAGACACACCTTGGGGGTGTCAGGCGCCTTATGTAAGAGTGATAAAGTAAAGAATATGAAAAGTGAATACACATTAGAGTTGGCGGCTGAAAATAATTTTTCTGTGCTGAACAGGATTATCAATGTGCTGAACCGCAGGAGGGTGCGAATTAAAAAATTGATGGCACATGAAAATGAAAATGATTTTCGTAAGGGTGGTGTGATTATGTTGCTGCTGACTACGCCTGACATGATTGAGAAGGTAACGGCACAATTAGAAAAATTGATTGAAGTGGAATTTGTGCGTACGCACGTAGGGAGTGAATTGTATTTTGAATTGAGCGAAAGAGTAGTGGATGTTGATTGAGGGGTAGTCGGTGGATGAAATTTTGACTTCTGAATTCTAACTTCTAATTTATTGAAAACGAAAAGTGATGAGGTACAAATGAGATGAATAAGTACAATGCGGCAGGGATAGAAGCGGAAAGCCCGCCAAGGGTTGGCTTCGCGCGGGGAGCGGCCTTGTAGCGGATAGCCCGGGTGCCGCCCGAGTGAAATTGAAAATGAATGAACGTGAAATGAAAAATAGACAATTGACAATTCGCAATAGGCAAATGTGCGAAGCAATCTTCTGACTCCTGTATTCTGAATTCTAAATTCTTAAAATAAAACAAATTAAACTATGGCAAAAATTAATTTCGGTGGCACAATAGAAGAAGTAGTAACACGCGAGGAGTTTCCGATGGAAAAGGCGCTAGACTTATTGCGCGAGGAAACAATTGCAATTATCGGATACGGTGTGCAGGGACCTGCCCAGTCGCTGAACTTGCGCGACAATGGTTTTAATGTGATCGTGGGGCAACGCAAAGGCACCAAAACTTGGGACAAGGCGGTATCGCACGGATGGGTACCGGGTGAGACCCTATTTGACATTGAGGAGGCTGCAAAGCGCGGAACAATCATTCAGTTTTTGATGAGCGATGCTGGGCAGATTGCCACGTGGCCGACCATCAAGCCACACTTGACGAAGGGCAAAGCGTTGTATTTTTCGCACGGCTTTGGTATCACATTTAAAGAGCAAACTGGAATTGTGCCGCCTGCCGATGTGGACGTGATTTTGGCGGCTCCCAAAGGCTCGGGCACTTCGGTGCGCAGGTTGTTTTTGCAAGGCAAGGGCATCAACAGCAGCTTTGCGGTGTTTCAAGATGCAACAGGCAAAGGCAAGACGCGTGCAATTGCGTTGGGCATTGGCGTGGGCTCTGGCTACTTGTTTGAAACGGATTTCAAAAAAGAAGTTTATTCAGATTTGACAGGCGAGCGCGGCACATTGATGGGCGCGATTGCTGGAATTTTTGAGGCGCAATATGAAGTGCTTCGCTCGAAGGGGCACTCGCCTTCGGAAGCCTTCAACGAAACGGTAGAAGAGTTAACGCAAAGTTTGATGCCGCTCGTGGCGGAAAATGGAATGGATTGGATGTATGCCAACTGCTCTACCACCGCCCAACGTGGCGCGTTGGATTGGAAGAAGAAATTTAAGGCGGCTACATTGCCTGTGTTCAAAGAATTGTATGAGAGCGTGGCCAGTGGTGCGGAAGCAAAACGTACTATCGACACATGCAGCAAACCTGACTACAGAGAAAAGCTTGCAGAAGAGTTGAAAGAACTTCGCGAAAGCGAACTGTGGCAAGCTGGCGCGGCAGTGCGTGCACTAAGGCCAGAGAAGGATAAGGTAGAGGCGAGCATGATAAACTAGTAGGCAGTCGGCAGTAAGCGGTTGGCAAGTACTACAAACTGCCGACTGGCTACTGCCAACTTAAAAATATGGTAACGACACTCCATCAACAAATCGACATTAACCGTGCGCACTTGGTGTTGAAAAACATTGTGCTGAAAACACCGTTGCAATTTCACCGCAAATTGTCGGAGAAATTTGGGGCGGAGGTGTATTTGAAGCGCGAAGACTTGCAAGTAGTTCGCTCATACAAAATACGAGGTGCGTATAATTTGATCCAAAGCCTTTCGCCAGAGCAACGCCAGCGTGGGGTGGTGTGCGCGAGTGCGGGTAACCATGCACAAGGGGTAGCACTTTCGTGCAGGCTCTTAAACATAAAGGGAGTGATTTACATGCCTGCGATTACTCCCAAGCAGAAAATCAATCAAGTGAAAATGTTTGGTAATGGCTTGATTGAAATTGTGTTGATTGGCGACACGTTTGACGAATGCCAAGCACATGCGCTGAAATTCACCGAAGAAAACAATATGACTTTTGTGCCGCCTTTCGATCACCTAAAAACCATTGAAGGGCAAGGCACGGTGGCAAAGGAAATTTTAGAGGAGCAATCGGATATTGATTATTTGTTTGTACCCATTGGTGGCGGTGGGTTGTGCGCGGGCATGGCTCATTATTTTAAAACGTATTCGCCCCAAACCAAGATTATAGGTGTAGAACCGACTGGTGCACCATCTATGAAAGAAGCACTAAAGGCAGGCAAGCCTGTGGTGCTGGAAAAAATACAGCAATTTGTAGATGGGGCATCTGTTAAAAAAGTAGGCGAGTTGACCTTTGAACTTTGCAAAGATGCTTTGAGTGATATGTTGTTGGTACCTGAAGGCAAAGTGAGTTCTGCGATTTTACAACTCTACAACGAAGACGCAATTGTGGCTGAACCTGCGGGTGCGTTGAGCATTGCTGCCCTCGACCAATATGCTGACCAACTGAAAGGCAAATGTGTGGTGTGCATATTGAGCGGAGGGAATAACGACATCGACCGTATGCAAGAAATTAAAGAACGGTCGTTGTTGTATGAAGGATTAAAACATTATTTTATTGTGCGCTTTGCGCAGCGACCAGGCGCGTTGAAAGAATTTGTGAACCACATTCTCGGCCCAACGGATGACATTGTGCGTTTTGAATTTATCCAAAAGCACAACAAAGAAACGGGCCCTGCTTTGATAGGCATTGAATTAAAATCACGTGAAGATTACGACTCGCTTATCAGCCGGATGAACGAGTACAGCCTCAACTACACAGAAGTAAACCAGAACGAGAATTTATTTGAGTATTTGGTGTAGTCATCCAGTCAGCTAACTCGAGGCTGTAAATTGAACTGTGTCAAAGAAAGAAAACAACCAACTTTGACACTATATGAAAAACGAAGAACAATTCAATTTAGAAGAGATCAGAAAGAAAGCCCTTGAGCAGTTCCGCTCGGGCAAATCGCTTT
>JBJTHA010000424.1:0-3584 GCA_046094265.1 Cytophagales bacterium | reverse complement strand
TTGATAGATGGTGTGTTGGGGAGAAGTGATAAGCTGCTTCCTTAACGTTGAGAAGAAAACTACTCAAAGAAACGACTATAGGAGACCAGAAAGGGAAAATCCCTCTTTAGGTACACGGCAACATAAATTAACAAACGATAGAGGGTGGAGCGAGTCATCAAAAATGGTTGAGAGAGACAAGCATACCCTAAAAACAAAGAGGTCGTTTTGAAAGTCATCAAAACTCATCGATTGGAAATATAAAAATCGAAAAAGTTTATACATTTGACCTCCCAAAATCTTTTTGGCGCGGTAGCTCAGGTGGTTAGAGCGTTGGATTCATAACCCAAAGGTCGGGGGTTCAACTCCCCCCCGCGCTACAAAGCCCTCTCTTTAAAAGTCAATTTTAACAGCGTGGCTTTATTTTTGCCTACTGTGCAATGATTTGTTAATGTTGCACTTGTGAAAAAAATCGACAAACTTATCATAAGCTCATTTATAGCACCATTCATCATGACGCTACTCGTGGTAGTTTTCATTTTATTGATGAAGCAGATGCTGCTGTACTTTGATGACATCATCGGAAAAGGGTTGAGTTGGGGAGACTTGGGCACGCTGCTCTTTTACATGTCGCTTACGCTGATGCCCTCGGCTCTACCGTTGGCCGTGTTAATGGCATCGCTGATCACATTTGGCAACTTAGGCGAACACTTTGAGCTCACGGCCATCAAAAGCCTCGGTATCTCGCTAACACGGGCGCTCTTACCCTTGTTTATCACAGTCGTATTCATCACCATCGGGGCTTTTTTTTCCAACAACTATTTGGTGCCCAAGGCTTCGCTGGAGGCATATAGTTTGTTGTGGGACATCAAGCAAAAAAAACCTGCCCTGGATATTCGCCCGGGTACTTTTTACAATGGTATTCCTGACATCAGCATCAAAGTGAATCAAAAGTTCAAAGACGGTATTACCCTCAAAGGCGTTATTATTTACGACCATCGTAATAAGGTGGGCAATAAAGATGTAACGGTTGCCGATTCCGGCAAGATGTACACCATTCTCAACGACCAGTATTTAAAGTTGGAGTTGTTCAATGGTTATAATTATGCCGAAAGCTCAGGAACCGGCACTGATGAGACGGGGCGCGCCACGATGGACGAGTCCTTTCGAAAATCCAAGTTTTCAAAAACGGAGATGGTTCTCGACTTGTCATCGTTTGGCATGCAGCGTACTGACACCAAATGGTTTAAGGGGAATCGTATTATGCGCAACGTTGCTGAGTTGGATTATGATATGGATTCCGTCAGCAATTTAATGATGTCTCAGAAGGTTGGTTTGTATGCCAATCAAACTAACTTCTTTTCACATCATTTCAAACGCGACTCGCTGCCGTTGCCAAAGGAATTGAAGCAGTTTAAGAAGCGTAATGATTCGATTGCGGCTGCAACAAGCGCCAGCAACACGAGCGGAATCACCAACTATGCCCAACCCTATGTTTCGGGGATGTATGCACCCAAGCTTTTGGTGCCGAGCAACATCACCGAAAAAGAACAGCACATATCTGATAGTCTTTTCGCACTCAAAACTACCAAGATGGAAGTAGCCAACGCGTTGAATCGTGCGCGCATGGTAAAGTCGCAGTTGCAGACGTATAACGCCAACACCGACAGTCAAAAATATGAATACACGGTATTTTGGATCCAATGGCACAAAATATTGGCCAGCTCCATCGCATGCTTGTCCATGTTTTTGATCGGTGCCCCGTTGGGCTCAATTATTAAGAAGGGAGGGTTGGGTGTGCCCGTGTTGGTTTCGATTCTCTTTTTCATCCTGTATTACGTCCTCGACTTGTTGGGCACCAAGTGGGCTCGGCAGTACACCATTTCCGTTCACACAGGTGTGTGGATGGCGAACGTGATTTTGTTCGGCATCGGACTGATTTTCTTGCGCCAGGCTCGCTTGGATGCTCGTTTGTTTGACGCTGATTTCTATAATGTTGCGCTAGACAAATTGAAGAAACGCTTTCCATTTTTGGCCGGATCGCCCTCGGTTGCCTAAAACGGGATGATAAAATTAAAAATAGGCTTTTTTGTTAGTTTTCGCAGTTTACGTTACTTTTGCGCGATAAAAAATAAAGAAAGAAGAAAAAAACAAAGCGATGCACCTGAGTACAGCAAAAAAACAAGAATTATTCGGCAGGCACGGTTTCGGTAAAACAAAGGCCGATACTGGCTCACCTGAATCACAAATTGCCCTTTTCACTTCTCGTATCAACCACATTACTGAGCATTTGAAGGCAAACAAAAAAGACTTTTCGTCTCAGCAAGGGTTGGTGAAGTTGGTAGGCCAGCGCAAACGCCTCCTAAGCTATTTACAGCGCACCAACATCACCAGATACCGCGCTATCTTGGCCGATTTAGACCTTAGAAAATAATTTTAGAATAGTAGTAAATGAGGGAACCGAACAGGGTTCCCTCTCTGCTTTTATTTACATACCAGATCAAGGCTACCTTGGTCTCAAATCATACTATCATGAACCCAATACTAAAGAAAACGTGCCTTCTCCCAGATGGCCGCGAAATATCAATCGAAACCGGAAAGTTGGCACGCCAAGCTGATGGCTCAGTAGTGTTGCGCATGGGCAACACCATGCTGCTGGCTACCGCTGTGGCTGCACAACAACACAAAGAAGGCACTGACTTCTTGCCGTTGTCGGTAGACTATCAGGAAAAGTTTGCTTCAACCGGCAAAATTCCAGGGGGCTTTTTGAAGCGCGAGGGAAAACTTTCAGACTACGAGGTGCTCATCAGCCGCTTGGTAGACCGCGCCATTCGCCCCATGTTTCCAGATGACTTTCATGCGGAGACCCAGGTAATCATTCAATTGATTTCGGGTGACCATAATGCGTTGCCAGATGCACTGGCTGCGTTTGCTGCTTCAGCTGCGTTGTCGATTTCCGATATCCCCTTCTATACGCCCATTTCTGAGGTGCGTGTTGCGCGAGTAGAAGGTAAATTGGTGGTGAATCCCACATTGGAACAAAAAGAAAAGTCGGACTTGGATTTTATCGTGGCTGCTTCCATCGAAAATATTTTGATGGTGGAAGGCGAGGCGAAAGAAATCAGTGAAGCAGATATGTTGGAAGCGTTGAAGTTGGCACACGATGCCATTAAGGTACAGTGCAACCTTCAATTGGAGATGGCGAAAGAACTTGGTAAGACTGAGAAGCGCACATACAATCACGAAGAAAATGATGAGACGCTCAAGGCTGAGTTGCACGCGCTGTTGTATCCTAAAGTATATGACGTAGCACGTCAACAGTTGGCAAGCAAGCAAAAGCGCTCCGAACTTTTTGGTCAAATCATCGATGAATATTTGAAATCGTTGCCAGAAGACACCACGATTAACAAAGACATGGTGAAGCGTTACTACAAGTCGATTCAAAAAGAGGCTTGCCGTAACCTGGTGCTAAATGAAAAAGTACGCCTGGATGGTCGCAAAACAAATGAAATCAGACCGATTTGGTCAGAAGTTGATTATCTGCCCAATGCACACGGTTCTGCCATTTTCACCCGCGGTGAAACGCAATCTTTGACGAGTGTAAC
>JBJTHA010000423.1:0-5362 GCA_046094265.1 Cytophagales bacterium | reverse complement strand
AAATAAGCAAGTGAGCCAGCAGCAGGTGCTTGAAAAAGATAACTCTCTTTCCATTTTATTATTTGCGCTGTTAATTCATTCAGTGCATTAGTGTAAGCTGTAAGTAACTGGTTTTGGCGGGTATTCTTATCAATAGTCAGTTCGGTAAGTTGTTTTTCCAGTGCGCCTATCTGCAATTGGTTGTTGATGATGGTAGCCTCCGTTGCCTTGAGCGATCGCTGTTGTGCCAAGTAACTGTTTTTGCTTTTGTTAAAGTCCAATAAAGGAATCACTTTTTGGGTGTGTAGCAATGAGTCGGCTTTAAATTGCTGATGGCTAAGGGTTGTTTCTTGCTGCATCAACGTAAGTTGGTTCTGCAAATTTTGATTGAGCCTTTTTTACGTGGTCACTTGTTTTTGTAAATGAGTGATGTGCTTTTGGTGCAGTTCATTCTTTTCAAAGGCGTTCAATTCTTGCTGGGTCCGTACCGTATTGTTCAAAAAAGATTGCAGCTCGCCCACTTGCAACGGTTTGTCGTTTATATCAAAGGCTACCAAATTGTTTTCAGTAGCAAGCTTTTCAAGCTGCAATACATCTTCATAATTTGCATTGCTTTGCAGCAAGGCAACTACTTCGCCTTTTTCAATGTGTTCATTTTGTTTTTTCAGCAACAAAATTTTTCCTGAGGTGCGGCTTACCAAATTGATGGGTGCGGGGTTGGTAGTAACCACTACGGTTGCTTTGATCACATCGGGGTATTTGATAAACCAGCTTATGGCCAGCAGCCCCAGAAACAAAACAAAAATGAGTGTGATGCCCCAGCGCAGCAGCCAGCCCGGCATTTGCGTGATAATGTCTTGTACTTCTTCGCTGCGCAGTTCTATCTTTTTTTCAATAGTTTAAAGATAGAAAACGAATTTCTGCTATCTATCTTTTTATTTGCCTATTTTGTTTCCATCTCCTTCGCCATCCTTACTGCTTCATACGCATTCACCAATCCACCAGTATTGCTTAAGTCGCTAAACAAAACCATTTTCTTAGAGCCGGGTTGCACCACTTTCAGGTTATCAAACTTGCGGGTGGATTTCAATAGAATATCTTTTAGTTGGGGCATGGTTAAGTCAGGAAAGTATGACCACAGCAAAGCGGCTACACCCGCGGCAGTGGGGCTTGCCATGCTGGTATCACTTTCAAAGGAAGTGGTCCAATTGAAAAACTACGTTGCGCTTGAAAAATTGCGCTATGGAGATCGCTTGACAGTTGAGTTGAAAACGACAGACGACCTAGAAGCTGCCCGGCTTCCGCCCATACTTTTGATTACTTTGGTTGAGAATTCAATTAAGCATGGTGCCATGCCAACCAACAACCATTCGTGGATCCGTATCTCCATTTCGCACCTCGAAAAGTTGAACATCGATCATCTGCAATAGCTGTAAGAAGATTGAAGTGGGGGACGGAATTGGTCTTGCAAATATTCAAAATCAGTTAGCGATACTTTTCCCTGGCCGCCATTCACTCAACGTTGATAGCAGAAAGGCAGATCAGTTCAGCATAACCTTATCCATTGAGTATGAAGTTTTAATATCTTGTTGTGGATGATGAGCCGCTTGCCCGCAAGCTGATTTTGGCCCATACCACAAAGATTGAAGGTTTGGAATTGGTAGCAGAGTGCAGCAGCGCCATAGAAGCACGCAACTATTTGCAGAGACATGCGGTGGATTTGCTTTTCCTCGATGTTCAAATGCCAGAGATAACCGGACTGCAATTGATGGATACGCTCAGAAGACCGCCAGCCGTGATCATCACCACCGCACATCGCGATTTCGCGCCCGAGGCGTTCAACATCTATGCCATCGACTATCTGCTGAAACCTATTGCGTTTGAACGATTGCTAAGAGCTGTCAATAAATTCTTTAATACAAAACAACCTCAGGCAGCCACCACATCTGCAAAAGAAGAATTCATCTATTTAAAAGCAGATCGCAAAATGAACAAAGTGCACGTTAGCGACATTCAATACATTGAGAGTTTAGATGATTATGTAAAGGTACATCTGGTAAACGGGTTACTGATTGTAAAGGAGAATATCAGTCAATTGGAGGGCAAGTTGGCCACGCACCAATTTGTTCGTATCCTTCGTTCCTTTTTGGTGTCTGTTAAGGTTATCAAGTCAATTTCTGCTGATGGGGTAGAAATAGGAAATAAGATTCGTTCGGGCGAGCCTTTAAAAATGGTACAATGGAGTTGTTGGGGATTGAGCAAAAATGAAACTATAATACTATCGTTCCATTTTTTAACTGCGGCAATACATTGTATTTGTCTACCGTCAAGCAAAACTCAAAGTCTTCATGTATGTTCAGTCTGTTCAGCCGCTTTACGTGCGAAGACTCGCTTAAGAATTTTGGCATATCGTCTTTCGCCATGTTGTAGAGGTGGCGTGCCGCCAACGGTGCATCACAATCGGGACCTAAGTAGTCTTTCAGTTTTTCCACCACCGCTCCCGCAAACAAAGTATCTTCTAAGTTCACGCGACCTTTCCAACCCGCGCAAACAATCAATACACTGTTTTCACCCAACAAAAGATTTCTCACCACGGCCGTTAAATTTAAGAACGAACCGATGATTACCTGCTTTGCGTCCTTTGATTTTTCGATGGCTTGCGTACCATTCGTAGTGGTGAACGCAATTTTTAGTCCGCGCACTTCCTCACCCATGTATTCAAAAGGAGAGTTTCCCTTGTCAAAGCCATCTACTTTTTTCCCCTCCCGTTCTCCAGAAGTGACAAAACCCCTCATTTTCATTTTTCGACATTCTTTCAGGTCGGCAAAAGGCATAATTGAGTCCGCGCCATTGGCCATGGCCGTTACCATACAGGATGTTGCTCGCAAGATATCTACTACCACTACCGTTCTATCCTGCACATTGTAAAGGTGCATGAGTTCGGGGCTCAAACAAACGTCAATTGTCTTCACTCTGATTTTTATGATTTATGTGGTGAGTATGATAGGTTGAATTTCTTGTTTTGAAGGCGGTGAAATTCTAAGCTCATGTTGCCAAAGTTGATTAATAATCCAATTTCAAGGTTGTATGCTTCAAGGTAATTGATAGCCTGTGCAAAGTGGACGTTTTCTATTTTTGTAATTGCTTTTAATTCAACACTAATTTTTTCTCCCACCAGAAAGTCTAATCTTCGAAGCCCAACCTGATTTGCTTTGTAGAAAATCGGCATTTCAAACTCGCGAGAATTCTTAATTTTTTGGATCTGGTATTCTATTTCTAATGCCCGCTGATAAATTACCTCTTGAAAGCCATTGCCCAAAGCTCGATGTACTTCCATGGCGCAACCTATGATTTTACCAGTCAGTTCTGAGTACTTGTATTCTGGCTTTATCATAGTGACTCAAAGAAATCAGAATAATCAAAGTTCAGACGAATGGCACTTTGCTCACTACGGCCTTCAGTGCTTTCCCCCTCACATCCACAAAAATTTCGGTACCCACCTTGCAGTGATCTGCAGTTACGTAACCTAAACCGATGCCCACGGCCAGCACAGGTGATTGCGTGCCGGAGGTCACCTTGCCGATGACATTTCCGGCTGCGTCTTTCAGTTGATAATCATGGCGCGGTATACCCTTGTCGATCATCTTAAAGCCCACCAATTTTTTTGTTACACCTGCTTCTTTTTGCTTTTGCAGATTTGGAGCGTTGGTAAACGGCTTTGCAAACTTGGTGATCCATCCAAGGCCAGCTTCCAATGGTGAAGTGGTGTCGTCTATATCGTTGCCATATAGGCAAAAACCTTTTTCCAAACGCAGCGTATCGCGTGCACCCAAGCCAATTGGTTTGATGTTTTCAGAAGCACCTGCTCTAAAAATTTCATTCCATACTTTTTCGGCTGATGCCTTATTCACATAAATCTCAAAACCACCTGCACCCGTGTAGCCGGTGTTGCTCATCACCACATCCTTCACGCCCGCAAATTCGCCAATGGCAAAATGATAGTACGGAATCGAGGGTAGATCAGTAGCCGTTAACTTTTGTAATACGCCAACAGCTTTTGGCCCTTGCACAGCAAAAAGGCAAACGTCTTCCGAGATATTTGTCATCTCTGCGCCTTTGGTATTGTGTTTTGCGATCCAGTTCCAATCCTTTTCAATGTTGCCTGCATTCACCACCAGCAGGTAGTCGTTTTCTTTGATTTTGTATACAATCAAGTCGTCAACCATACCACCTGTTTCGTTGGGCAAACAGCTATACTGCGCTTGCCCATCCACCAATTTGCTGGCATCGTTGCTGGTCACGCGTTGTATCAAATCCAATGCCTGCGGCCCTTTGATGGTAAACTCACCCATGTGGCTCACATCGAACACGCCCACGCCATTGCGAACAGTCATGTGTTCTTCTATGTCAGATGAATAGCGAACGGGCATATTAAATCCTGCGAACGGTACCATTTTGGCGCCCAATTTTTCATGCACGTGCTGCAGCGGTACTTGTTTTATTTCCATATAGATTGAAGTGGCTGCAAAAGTAATCATCGAAAGGCAATTTACAGTTGGTATTTTTAACAATAACGCACCGTGTGTCAATTTCAGAGATTGGGAGTTTAAACAAAAAATTTAACTTGCATCTATAGCCGAAACTGCAGCCATTAAAATGAACAACTGGAATTACCGGGTCATTAGCCGCACCAACGAAACGGGACAAGCGGAATATGGGATTTATGAAGTGTTTTATTTTGACGATGGCCCGGTAAAGGGGCGGACAAAGGAATCGCTTACGCCCGCATCGGCATCGTTAACCGAATTGAAAGCGGATTTAAAATTGATGGTAGCCGCCTGTGAGGTAGAGCCGCTCCATTTTTGAGATGAAGGTTTCGGAATCAAAGTCATTGAACATCAAAGAATGGTCTCCTGAGGATCGGCCACGCGAGAAGTTATTGCTCAAAGGCACCTCTTCGTTATCAGATGCCGAGCTGATTGCCATCTTGATTGGCTCAGGCACAGCCAACGCAAGCGCTGTTGAAGTTGCAAAAAAAATATTGGCTGAGGGTCAAAATAACTTGCATGAGCTTGCAAAACTAGGTGTGAAAGATTTGATGAAAATCAAAGGAATTGGCGAGGCCAAAGCGATTACCATAGTGGCGGCATTGGAGTTGGGGCGCAGGCGCAGAGAAGTTGATGCAACTGAAAAACCCAAAATTGGCTCTTCCAAAGATGCCTATGAGATGTTGCGGGGCGAGTTAATTGACTTGCCGCACGAAGAGTTTTGGGTGTTGTTGCTGAACCGTGCGAACAGGGTAATCAAAAAAAGGCGAATTAGCGAAGGAGGCGTATCAGGTACCGTTGCTGACCCGAAGCTCATTTATAAAATGGCATTGGAG
>JBJTHA010000422.1:0-7725 GCA_046094265.1 Cytophagales bacterium | reverse complement strand
GTAATATTCAATACCAACTCGTTGGCTTGACCGTTTAGCCCGTTGCGGTTTCTTCTGTTCAAAATTTCATAGGGTAAGCGCAGCAACCACGCGGGCAGTCGGTGTTGCAGATTCAGCACGTCCCATCGCATCACGCGGTCGACCGCCCGCTTGTTTTGCTTGTAGTAAGTGATCACTTTGTCGTTGCCGCCAATGCCTTTCATCTGCACTTCTGAGAAATACTTTCTCGCGATGGCGGCAAGTTCTACCCCAGTGTACTCTCGCACGTGCCAAGGATTTCGCGAAAGCGACATGGGTCGGTTGGGTGTGGTGATTAATGCACGGCCGCCAGGTTTTAATACTCGGTGTATCTCGCTCAAATAAAAATGGTCATCTTCAATGTGTTCAATCACCTGAAAACTCACGACCCAATCGAACGCATCATTGGCGTAAGGTTTAAATGGCGGAATGAAATCAGACGTGAACGCTACCTGCGGGTACTTCTTCTTTAAGTTGTCGATAATAGTATCAATCTTATCAATGGCCGCTAGAGACTTTACTTTTGGGAGCAGCCAATCAATGCCGCGGCCTTCGCCACAGCCCACTTCCAACACATCGCCAGCTACATAATCGGCAGCCAGCACGTAAGCTTTCAGTAACCGCTGGTGGAGGGGATTATCAGAAGGCAATGAATCAGAGGTAATTTCGGTGGTGAATACAGACATAAAAAAAGTTGTCGGCAAAAATAACCGAAATACCTAAATTTAGCGTTCTAAATGTCGAGTTCATTTAGTAATCGTTTTGGAGTTATGAAGAGATTGATGTTTGTGGCCCTGTTGGCCAGCGCATTGTTAGGGCATGGTCAGGCCATTACCGGTTTGAATTTCAGCCATTGGTATAATCCGCAAAACGAAGTTGACTTACAGATAAAGTTGGTGCGCGCGCCCAATCAGTTGCTTATTCATTATTCGCTGCGTTCCGTGAACTCGGGCATAGAACGCTACTCCATTCAGTGGGAGAAGCGCGCTGCGTTCTCTTCGCGAGAAGTGTTGCCAGTTAATGAGAAGGATTCTATAGTATTCTCAAACACCAATCTGCGGAAAGGTGAAATTACCTTTGAGATGCCGGTAAAAGCTTGGTTATTGTTGGCGAAAGTAGTCAACAATGAAACACAAAAAGCTTGGTACTACTTCCGTGTCATGGAGCCGATTTACCCCACCTCAGGCTGGCTCATCGGCAATGAATCATGGCTTACCGATAACTATTTGCAAACGGGCAAGAGCTACAGCATGAAGAATGCCACGGGCAAAGTTACCTATGTATCGTTTTACAAGCGCGACTTTTCACCACCCCTGCCACCCTTCTCTGAAAAAGCTTCGCCTACCGATCAGTTTTTGTTTTACGATTCCATCTTTCAGTTAACTCAGGGTAGTACGTTCTCGCCAAAGCGCGAAGGTCTTTACTTGTTTCAGCAAGACACTTCGGCAGCGGAAGGATTTGCCTTGCGGGCTAATGATCCCAACTATCCTAAGTTGGTGAAGATTGAAGACTTAATTTGGCCACTGCTCTTTGTTACCACGCCCGATGAATTTAAAAAATTGGTAGAGGCGAAGAACGATAAACCAAAGTTTGACAAAGTAATTTTGGATATAACACGCGACAAAGACCGCGCACGTAACTTTATGCGCAGTTATTTTCAACGGGTAGAGGCTGCCAATCGCTATTTCTCGTCTTTCAAAGAAGGCTGGAAAACCGACCGTGGAATGATTTACTTGATTTTTGGAGTACCGGACGAAATCTCTAAAAACCAAGGCAACGAAGTGTGGTACTATCGTGGCACTAACTCACGCTTCACTTTTGTAAAGGCGGGCAGCATTTATGATGCTGACAATTATGTCCTCCTTCGCGACAAGCGATTTATGGAAGCATGGTACAGCACCATTGATTTGTGGCGGAAAAGCCGATTCTAACAAAGCCATTCGAGCGAATCAAACATTCCACTACCTTCGCACATTCACTTTTTTGTAACTAAAACCGTCATAAGAAAAATGAGGAAGTTTTACACACTTGTTATCCTATCCATTCCGATTTTTGCAAATGCACAAGATGCAACTGTCAGCAAATATGCTGGCATTATTAGTGAGCTCGAGTTGAAAGACAATCTTTCGATCCTCGCCTCAGATGCCTTGGAGGGCAGGGAGACCGGAACCCGCGGCCAGAAGATGGCAGCTGCTTTTATCAGTAATTATTTTAGCGAGCTAGGTCTAGCGGGACCGGTAAATGGCTCGCACTACATGCCCGTTGATTTGTATTCGGTAAAGCCTGGTGATATCTATGTGAAGGCGGGCGCGACAAGGTTTTCTAACTTTAGCGAAATCGTTTATCTGGGCTCGGCAGACAGTGGCGGAGAAGTGGCTACTGAAATTATTTTTGCCGGCAATGGCACCGAAGCTGACTTGGCGTACTTGGAAGTAAAAGACAAGTCGGTGGCGATTATTACCGAGCCATTTTCACTAGGGCTTTTGTCTGGCTTGCGCAAGTTGGTGGCTGCTGCCAGCGACAAAGGCGCGAGAATGGTTTTCTTTATTCCGAAAGGCACAGCCGAAGAATTTAAAATTCCTGCTTCACAGCTGCAAGGTTATTTGTCTGGAGGAAATCTTACCTTAGAAAAACCAAATCCAAGTAACCCAAACAAAGGAGTTTTCTTTTTGAATCCTGCGGCAGCCGAAAAAATTTTTGCAACCAGTTTGGCCAAGCTTGAAGAACTTGCGAAAGAGGATGTCGCTAAGAAGAAATTGAAAAAAGTGAAGACCGCAAAGCTTAGCTATCAGGTGAATATGTCGATGGGCAATGTGAAATCGGAGAATATTTTGGGTTTCATGGAGGGCACTGATAAAAAGGACGAAGTGGTTGTAATTACCTCGCACTACGATCATATCGGTAGAAACGATGGAACGACAGGCGACCAGATCAACAACGGTGCAGACGATGATGGGTCGGGCACAGTGTCGGTGCTTCAAATGGCAAAAGCTTTTGCGCAAGCCAAGAAAGATGGTAAAGGTCCCCGCAGAAGTATTTTGTTTATGACGGTGACGGGCGAGGAGCAAGGTTTGTTTGGATCAGAGTACTATTCTGAACATCCTGTGTTTCCATTGGACAAAACAGTGGTAGATATTAACATTGACATGATTGGGAGGCGTGACCCAGAGCACAAAGGCAAACCCGATTATGTTTATGTGATAGGTGCAGATAAACTTTCTAGCGAGTTGCACGAAATTAATGAGCGCAATAACAAAGCCTACGAGAAATTGGACTTTGATTATTTGTATAACGATGAGAACCATCCCACCAATTTGTACAAGCGTTCAGACCATTGGAACTTTGCGAAGAAAGGCATCCCTATTGTATTCTTCTTCGATGGTATTCACGAAGACTACCACCAAGTGACAGACGAGGTGAGCAAGATTGAATTTGATTTGTTAGCAAAGCGCGCACGCACTGCGTTTTATACTGCGTGGGAAGTGGCCAATAGAGAGGACAGGTTGGTGGTAGATAAGAAGTAGCCGAATAAAAAGTAGCCGAAATTGATTTTAAAACACACTTGCTTGTACCTTTCAAACAAGTGTGTTCTCTTTAGTCCTGCGCTCATCTTCCGGGAACTTTATTTACCTATCAACGGGTGTCCATTTGTTGTGTCTATTGCAATGCTTCCAGGGTTTCAAATTCAACCTCAGTAGTAACTGACTCGAGTGAACTGTTTAGGTCGGAAATCAAATCGGTGGCGTCTTCCAGACCTACCGATAAGCGAATCAATCCGTCTGAAATTCCGAAGTCCACGTGGCGCTCTTTGGGAATGGATGCATGGGTCATGGTAGCGGGGTGGTTAATAAGACTTTTGATACCACCTAAACTTTCGGCCAATTTGAAGAGTTTGGTTGCAGTCACCATGTGTGCAGCCGCCTCTGCGTTGTCGGCTTTCAGGCGAAAAGAAACAACCCCACTAAAATATTTCTGTTGTGCTTTGGCTAATTGGTGATTTGGGTGACTTTCCAATCCGGGGTAAAATACTTCTTGAATAGCAGGATGAGTTTCTAAGAATTTCGCAACGGCAAGTGCGTTTTGTGAGTGTTGTTTTACCCGAAGTTCAAGTGTCTCGAGTCCTCTTATCAATAACCAACTTTCGAAAGGGCTGAGCACACCACCCGAGGCATTTTGTACAAATAGAATTTCATCTCCCAGTGTTTTTGTTTTGGTTACTACCAATCCCGAAATCACATCGCTATGCCCACCAATGTATTTGGTGGCGCTGTGGACTACAATATCTGCCCCCAGTGCCAGTGGCTTTTGCCCTACAGGAGAGGCAAAAGTATTGTCAACAGCCAACCATATTTTGTGTGCTTGGGTAATTTTTGAAACAGATCCAATATCAATTACTCTCAGAAGTGGGTTAGAGGGTGTTTCAAGCCAAAGCAATTTTGTATTTTTTTGGATGGCCGCCTCTATGGCTTCGGGATTATGCAAATCCACGAAAGTAGTTTCCACACCTGCACGTTTTGCCAGCGTTGTTAACAACCGGTATGTGCCACCGTAAATATCGTTACCTGCAATTACGTGGTCGCCTGCATTTAGCAACCGCAGAACGGCATCAATAGCCGCCATGCCGCTGGCGAAAGCGGCACCTGTGGCACCTTGTTCTAGCTCGGCTACCAGGTTTTCTAGCACTTGGCGAGTGGGGTTTCCCGAACGCGTGTAATCATAGCCTTTGTGTTGGCCAGGGTAATCGTGTACAAATGTTGTGGTCTGATAAATGGGTACTGACAATGCGCCTGTTGTTTCATCGACCGGGATGCTTTGAAGAATTTTTGTTTGCTCTTTCATGTTTTTTGGGTTTAGTGTTTTTCCTTGTCCCTAAAACTTAAACCAGCATAGCCGGAGAGCAAAAAAGCTCTTCCGACAAGTCAGAAGAGCTTTTGATTTTTTTAAGTATCTACCAAAGGCTGTTTCAAACTTATCTTTCCTTGTTTGCACAAGGATGGAGTTGGCACCATTCCTCACAAGGTGGTTGCCAAGACTTCACAGGGCCAATACCCTCCGTCTTTCTGGATAAGATTTTAAAGAACGCGGCACAAACATAGTAAAAAATTTCAATTCTCTATTAAATTTGTAGACTTATTTTTTAACCCCATGTGGTATGTTACGATTTGCTGTTCTAGCGGCTGCTGTTGTGGTAGCGCTCACTTCATGCAACGGTAGGAGAAAAATGAAGCCTGAAGAATTTGCCAAGTACAAGGCAGAAGTTGATGCTTGGCATGCCAAGCGCATCAAAGATGTTCTAGCCCCCAATGGTTGGGTGAATTTAATTGGTTTGTATTGGCTAGAGCCGGGCATCCATTCTTTTGGTAGTGGAGAAAAAAGTGATATTGTTTTTCCCGCAGGCACAGTCCCGGAGAAAGCTGGTTTCTTTTTGGTGAACGATGGTCAGGTAACCATTACAGTTGAAGATGGGGTTGACATTCGTGCAGACGGAAAACCTATCGCACGGGCTCTTATCTTCCATCCCGATTCAGTTAAAAATCCCCAACTGGAATTGGGCTCTGTTCGGTGGAACGTTATCCTGCGAAGTGATCAACTGGGCATTCGTTTACGTGACTTGGAAAGTACAGCAGTAAAAAATTTCAAAGGAATTGAGCGGTTTCCGGTAAACCCCGAATGGAAACGTGAGGCACGTTTTGAAAAATACGATTCACTCAAAACCATTTCGATTACTAACATTATTGGGCAAACCACGGAACAGCGTGCACTAGGTGCACTGGTGTTTGAATGGCAAGGACAGCAGTTAAGGCTAGATGTGTTAGAAGGGCGAGATGATTTTTTTATTGTTTTTGCAGATGCTACCTCAGGAAAACAAACCTACGGTGGAGGCCGATTTATTGATGTTAAAAAACCTGATTCCACAAGAATAACCATTATCGACTTTAACAAAGCCTATAATCCTCCATGTGTATTTTCACCTTTTGCTACGTGCCCTTTGCCACCACCACAAAATAGGCTGCCGATTGAGGTGAAAGCTGGTGAGTTGAACTATCATTATGATGACCAGCACTTAACCGCAACCGCAAATTAGTGATGATTCAAAAAAGAAAAACTCTCATTTCTGAAGACTGGGCCGCTTCACTACTGGGTTTTTTCATCATCGCCATTGTAGTTTCCAGAGTGGCTTCGTTCGCGCCAGTTTACAATTGGAAGTCCTTGACCGAACTGTTCGGTTTTTTTTCGATCGCAAATATTGGGCGCATTGTTTTGCAAGGTTTGTTGGCATCGTTTGTAGTTTGCTTCGCTTGTTGGCTCACGGGTAAGTCGATTGTTCCATCCTTAAAGGTATTCAGTTTACTGTTTGTTTTAAGTCAACTGGCCTTGCTAACCTCTGCAAATGGTTGGGTCAAGTCATACAGCCTTGAAGCGGTGATCTTCAGTTTACTGTTCGGGCTCACAGTCAACTACATGTTTCATATTCCTCAAAGCTGGAGGGAGGCACTCAACACTGAGTTGTTTGTAAAAATTGGGCTTGTGCTGTTGGGTACGTCTGTTATTTTCTCTGATATTTTACGGACCGGCTCTTTGGGGCTCATACAATCTTTAATTGTAGTAATTTCAGTTTGGTACGTAGCTTTTTGGGTTGCGAAGAAATTGAAGGTAGATGAAGAGCTGGGTCTAATGCTCGCCAGTGCAGTTTCTATTTGCGGAGTATCCGCGGCCATCGCCACGGCTGGTGCCATTAAAGGCAATACCAAAAAATTGTCGCATGTGATTTCATTGGTGCTTGTCACCGCCATTCCGATGATGATCTTCATGCCGGTGATTGCCAAGCAACTTGGATTATCAGAAGAAGTGACAGGTGCGTGGCTGGGCGGAAGCATTGACACTACAGGCGCGGTGGTGGCATCGGGTTCGTTGGTGGGAGAGGTGGCTCTGAAGACCAGCACCATCGTAAAATTCTCACAAAATGTGTTGCTGGGCTTTGCTGCCTTGGCGATCAGTATCTATTGGACGTACACCAAAAAAGGAGACGTGGCTATTCAGCAGGAGAAACCCACGCTCGGTGTGATCTGGGAGCGCTTTCCGAAATTTGTTTTGGGCTTTTTAGCAGCATCTCTTCTGTTTTCTTTTTTCTTGTCGGCCGAAACGATTGGTTCTGTGAAAGACAGTTTGAAGAGCATTCAAACACTTTGGTTTGTGTTGGCTTTCACCAGCATCGGGCTGGAGACAAAATTTTCTGATCTCTTTAACTCCGACAGTCAAAAGCCATTGTATGCTTTCTTGATTGCTCAGTTTTTCAACATCCTGGTAACGCTGGTGATTGCGTATTTTTTATTTCGGTAGTTTATTGAGTGATTCGGTGCAATATTGTATGACACAAAATATTCAAATGCGCTTACTCTTGTTTGAAGTTCTCTCTGAGTCGATTCGATACGTGTTCCTGATAATTAGCACCAATAGGAATGGACTTACCCGGCACATCAATCTCTTGCAGATTAAATGCTTTGACATGCCGCAAACCAACAATGAAAGATCGGTGCACGCGCAAGAAATTGCTGGTTCCTAAATCTTCCTCAAATTTTGACAATGGATATTTAGTGACGTGAACACCAGAAGTTGTTTGAATACGGATATATTCTTTTTGGCTTTCAACAAATAGAATCTCCTCAATCGGAAGTAGCACCGTTTTACGATCGGCATGTATTGATA
>JBJTHA010000421.1:0-3755 GCA_046094265.1 Cytophagales bacterium | reverse complement strand
TGCGGTACATAAGGGCTTTCAAGATGGTATCTTGAACTAAGTCCAACGATTCCTCGCGATCGCGCGTGAAACGATGTGTGAACCCCCTCAACATTGGACGGAGGCTTGTAATCTGCTTCTCAAATTCTAGTACCGTCATATTGTTCAACTGTTTATTTAAATGATTGAACAAATGTAGTGCTTTCGCCTTTCGGAGCAACAGAATGTTTAATTATTTTTTCTAATTATTAAACACAATTAGCTCGTTTGCGATTAACGTCTTGAATTCCAGCGCGTTAGTAAACAGTTTGAAACGGTCAGTAGGCTGAACATTGGCCTTTTTGAAAGCATAACCTGATGCAAAAAACTTTGCTTGGGGGTAATCTTGTTGAACTCTGTCAATATATTTTGGAACATCGTTCGGCTTGGGTCCCGAAATCAAGCAGGTAATTAAAATCTCTGGTTTGTGTTCTTTGCAAATCGATACCAAAGAAGCGTGTGGAACACTTTGGCCTAAATAGAACGAACGAATCCCCAAATTCTTGGCAATGTAGTGGTAGAATAGAAGCCCCAATTCGTGCCATTCGTTTTCGGGTAAGTACAATATTGCCCGTTTGTTTGTTTTTGGTGGAAGGGGAAGCGCATCAATTGCCACAATTAACTTTTGCCGAATCAAATGCGAGATGAAATGCTCTTGTGCCGGGGTGATGTTGTCCGTAATCCACAACACACCAATTTTTTCTAAGAACGGGTAGATGATTTCAACGAAAGTACGTTCAAAACCAAACTTCAAAATCAACGAAGCGAGAATCTGTTCAAACTTTTCCTCTTCCATATCAATCATTGCCACAATTAACTGCTCAATGTAGATGTCAATGCTGTTCTTTTGCTCACTGAGCGAGATTACTTGCTGATTGATTTGATCGGGGGTGAGCTTTATAATTTTAGAGATTTTTACACCGTTTGAGTTAAGCACCGCCACGTTGATGATTTTCTTCAAATCGTCATCGGAATAATATCGAATGTTGGTGGCTGTGCGCGATGGCTCAATTAAATTATGTCTCTTCTCCCAAATACGAATCGTGTGAGCTTTAATTCCAGAAAGTTTTTCAAGCTCTTTAATCGAATATTTTCCCATTTTTCGTTCGGTTTACCAAAACCTAACAGTTTTGTTTAATAAATGTTATTAAAGCGCTCACAAATAAAATGACAAATCCAAATGCCAGTGTCGGAGAAGGTTGGTTTAAGAGCCAAAAATGGACGGTATTTGCATTTCAGCAAGCCGCCTGGCAAGCTTATGCTAGCGGACATAGTGGAATGGTTAACGCACCCACGGGAAGCGGCAAGACATATTCGCTGCTGGTGCCCATTTTGGAGGAATCGCTGCTGGAAAGAAGGCCGGTAAAAGGAGTGCAAGCGATTTGGATCACGCCCATTCGGGCGCTTGGTAAAGAGATTGAACTTTCGGCAAATCGCGCGATAGCAGGTATGCAAGTAAACTGGCGCGTGGGCGTTCGCACGGGCGACACGAGTACGCGCGATCGCGAAAAGCAAAAAACAAACCCGCCTGAATTCTTAATTACTACGCCTGAAAGTCTTCATGTTATTCTATCTCAAAAGGGTTATGCAGATTTCTTTGCATCGCTCAAATGTATTGTGGTAGATGAGTGGCATGAGTTACTCGGTTCAAAACGCGGTGTGTTGATGGAACTGGCACTCGCCCGCCTAAAAACTTTAAGCCCCCAACTGAAGATTTGGGGTATATCTGCTACTATCGGCAACATGGAACAGTCGCTGCAGGTGTTGCTTGGCAATTACTACGGGCGCCCCAACACTGCGGTGATCCGTGCCGATATAAACAAGAAAGTGGAAGTTATTTCAATTCTTCCCGACCACATCGACCGCATGCCGTGGGCTGGGCATGTGGGCATTCAATTGCTTGAAAAAATTATCCCCATTATTCGCGAAAGCAAGAGCACGCTCATCTTCACCAACACTCGGTCGTTTGCCGAGATTTGGTATCAAAAATTGTTGGCCGTGGCGCCTGAGTTGTCTGGCTTGCTTGCCATGCACCATGGTTCCATCAGCTTAGAGTTGCGCCACTGGGTGGAAGAACAACTGCACGAAGGTAAACTAAAGGCCGTGGTTTGCACTTCGAGTTTGGATTTGGGTGTTGACTTCAGACCGGTGGAAACGATCATTCAAATCGGGAGCCCGAAGGGTGTTGCCCGGTTTATGCAACGAGCTGGCCGCAGCGGCCATCAACCTGGCGCTGTAAGCCGTATTTATTTTTTGCCTACGCATTCGTTGGAACTTACCGAGTCGGCTGCCCTGCGCGAGGCCATCGACCGCAACATTGTGGAAGACCGCTTGCCCTACTTTCGCTCGTTTGATGTGTTGGTGCAATACCTGATAACCTTGGCGGTGTCAGAAGGATTTCGCCCAAATGAACTGTTGCCTGAAATAAAGTCTACGGCAAGCTTTTCTTCCATGTCAGATGAAGAATGGAATTGGGCGTTGGGTTTTATTACAACGGGCGGCCAATCGCTTACGGCCTATAACGAATACCGAAAAGTGGTAGTAGAAGGTGGCATCTTCAAAGTAACGAGCAGGGCTGTGGCCCACAAGCACCGGTTATCGATAGGCACCATTGTTGGCGATGTACTCATGCACATCAAAATGGTTTCGGGCAAGTACTTGGGCACCATCGAGGAATACTTTATCTCGAGCTTGCACCCAGGTGATGTGTTTTGGTTTGCAGGGCAAAGTCTGGAATTGGTTCGCATTAAAGAGATGGAAGCGCAGGTGCGCAAGTCCAAGCGCAAGTCGGGACGGGTGCCCTCGTGGCAAGGCGGTCGAATGCCGTTGTCATCTCAATTGAGCGACATGATTCGCGTAAAAATTGATGAGGCCGCACGCGGAATTGATGCCGACAAGGAAATGAAGTTTTTGCGACCGTTAATGGATTTACAAAAAACGCGATCGCAATTGCCGTTAGTAAACGAGTTCTTGATCGAGTACTTTCAAAGTGATGAGGGCTACCATGTGGTGATGTATCCATTTGAAGGTCGAAATGTGCACGAAGGGTTGGGCGCATTGGTGGCTCACCGTATTTCGAAAATCAAGCCCATTACATTTTCTATTGCCATGAACGACTATGGGTTTGAGTTGCTTTCCGACCAGGAGATTCCGATTTACGAAGCGATTGAAATAAATGTATTGGGTGCTGAAAATCTTTCCACCGATATTCTGGCCAGCATCAACAACACCGAAATGGCAAAACGCAAGTTCCGCGATATTGCAGCCATTGCTGGACTGGTTTTCAAAGGCATGCCCGGCAAAAAAATAAAGGAAAGGCACTTACAAAGTTCTTCGCAATTGTTTTTCAATGTGTTTCTCGAGTATGAGCCTGATAATCTTCTCTTGCAGCAGGCTTTTGAAGAGGTAATGGATTTTCAGTTGGAAGAGGCGCGGTTGCTCAAGGCACTCAATCGCATCAACCAGCAAAAAATTGTGATTACAGAACCTGACAAGCCTACGCCTTTTTCATTTCCGATTATTGTAGATAGATTGAGTCGGGAGAAATTGACATCTGAAAGTTTGGAAAACCGTGTAAAGCGGATGGTGGTGGAGTACGATTAAATGATCGAATGAGCTAAAACGGTGGCTCGAATCCTTTCGGGTACGGCAACGGTTTTTACTAGCATCTTCGAATCAAATTCAATGGTGAAATTGCTAGAAGAATGAAAATATGATTCATAGACATAAACTGAATC
>JBJTHA010000420.1:0-7971 GCA_046094265.1 Cytophagales bacterium | reverse complement strand
GGCTACAGCGATGGCAAAAATCAGTAACAAGCAGCTCATTTTTTGCGATAAATCTTCCTGAAAGCTCCCCAAAAAAAATAAATCCTTAATCTCAACAGGAAATTTGAAAAAATAATATGCCTTTTTGCTTTAAACTTCATGCTCTCTAAATTCACTCTGTTAAAGGTTTCCAGCCCATCAAGCTATAAATGAACATCAAGTTGCATCATTATTGTTTTTGATGTTGCAAAGGAGTTTAACTCTTTACAAATTTGACAAAACCTAATTCGATTTTCAATTTTGAAAGTAAGATTTCTTTTGATTTTTAGCCGATTTACAACTGTCTCTCCGTGGGGCTTTTAATCTCACCACGCAAACATATCCTGAAAATTTGGACAAATGAAAGTTGCGCGAAGGAGACAACACCACAGTATTTTGGAAAACTACAGAACATAGTATGGACTCTATTGCCCAGCGAAGCAATTACAATATCTTTGAAGTCAATGCGGGCGAAAACAATTATGTAAGATCACTAGCTCAATAGATTTATGATGATTTGTTTTGTACTCTAAGACTTTTTGGAGAGCAACGACTGCTAAACCAATTAGAATTTAAAACCAAAAATGCTACTTGCCATCGACATCGGTAACAGCGATATCACGCTTGGAGTTTGGGACAACAACCAATGGAAATTTCATTGGAGAATCCCCTCGAAGTCAGATCAGCCCGAACTTTTTTATGGAGTAAAAATCCGCGATTTCTTTTTTGAATCGAACCATGCGCCTGAGGTCATCTCAAAAATAGTAATGAGCAGCGTAGTGCCTTTGTTGAACGAAAAAATAAAAAACGTAATCCGTACGCTGTTTCAAAAAGATCCGATTGTAGTGGGCCCTGCTATTTACAACCAACTGCCCATACAGGTTTTAAATCCCTACGAAATTGGGGCTGACTTGGTGGCTAACGCCATGGGGGCGTATACTAAATTTAAGCAAGCTTGCGTTGTGGTAGATTTCGGTACAGCACTCACCTTCACCACCATTTCGGCTGAGGGAAAAATTTTGGGTGTTTCCATTGTACCCGGACTACGCACTGCTCTTAAATCTTTGTCAGCCAATGCTGCAAAACTATTTGATGTGCCGTTGGAAGTACCTAAATCTGTGCTGGGCACCAATACCGTTACGGCCATTCAATCCGGTATTGTTATTGGTTATGAAGGTTTGGTTCGAAAAATGGTAACTGCCATTCGCGAAGAACTGAAACAGGAATGCCCAGCCATTGCCACCGGTGGCCTTTCATTTGTCATCACTTCATTAAAGTCGTTTTTCTTTGCCATTGAACCTGACTTGACTTTGGACGGCTTACGCTTCATTAGCGAAAGAGTAAAAACAGATTCCAAGCAAAAGTAGTTTGCGAATGATTTTTGATACGCTAGGGCTTTTTTCAGATGCATTTACATAAAACCCATATGGGCAAAGTAAATTTACAGAAAAGTAAAATGGCTTTGAAAAAAATGAATCGGTATATTTGTCCATGCACGTCTTTTTTGTTTTAGCATTAGCGCTTGCTCCCTGTGCAGCAATAGTTTTGTACATCTATTGGAAAGACGAACACGAACCTGAGCCGATTGGGTTGCTTATAAAAAGCTTTTTTCTTGGGATAGTCAGTACCATCATCACACTGCTCCTTTCGTGGCCGATTAATGCAGTTATCCCCATTGATCCGGCAAGCGTAACTCAGCAAGCAGTGCACGCATTTATTTTGGTTGCCTTTATTGAAGAGCTCAGCAAGTTTGTTTTTGTTCGGTGGGTATTATACCCCAACCCGAATTTTAACGAACCATATGACGGTATCGTGTACGCGGTAACTATAAGCCTTGGTTTTGCCGGCTTGGAAAACATTTTGTATGTGTGGGATGGTGGTTTTGAAGTGGCAATTATTCGCATGTTTACCGCGGTGCCTGCACACGCCACCTTTGGCGCATTGATGGGTTACTTCTTGGGAATTGCCAAATTCCAGCACAAGAAAGAACACTACTCGCTTTATGCCCTTGGGGTTGCCACGCTCTTCCACGGAGCTTACGATTATTTTTGGTTCATCTCTTACGTACCTGGCATTTGGGTGGGCGCTATCGCTTCATTGGTTACCGGTGTGGTGTTGTCGCGCAATGCCATCCGCATTCACCAACAAAATTCACCCTTCATCAATAAGGGTACTTCAGAGTTAAAAAATAACGAATTTGGAACTTAGAAACGACTTTCTAGATCTATCACATCATCAGGAAAACACAGTTGTGAAACAAAATAGTTATGTATCATTTGATCTACACAAGCTACGCCATCAATCCATTTGACGAAGCGAGACTGATTGAGTTATTGAAAGTAGCCCGGGAAAACAATCGCCTGTTGGATATTACCGGAATGTTGCTTTATGTCAACGGCAAATTCATGCAGGTATTGGAGGGTAATCGGCAGACGGTAAAAGACTTGTACACGCACATTACCTACGATTCGCGTCACAAGCGTGTAACTACTCTGCTAGAGGGCGAATCGCCCATGAGAATCTTCGACCGGTGGTCAATGGGATTCAAAAACCTTAGCGATGATGATTTTAAAAATCTGAGCGGGTTTCAAGACACGGACGAGTTTTTCCTCAAACAAAACCTTACAGAAGACAGCAGCTTGATAATGGTTTTTCTACAGCTTTTCTACAAAAAAAATTTTGTGGATTATCCTGAACCCTCGCTTACATAATACTTACTTCGTCATTAGCGTTACCATACTACTTATCCAAGCCCTAACCTCATCTTTAGTAAAGGGCTTTTTTACGTCATTACAACGTTTGCGATTTCTTGCGTACCTTTCCTCCCATTTTAATAAACAGCAGTTATGATCCAGTCATCAATCCTCGAAAACGTAAAAAAGCGCAACCCCAACGAACCCGAATTTTTGCAAGCTGCAGAAGAAGTAATTGCCTCCGTACTGCCCGTGTTGGAAAGGAACCCAGCGTTTGCTAGGCTCAAGTTGTTGGAGCGCATGTTAGAACCTGAGCGGCTCATTTCGTTTCGAGTAACATGGTTAGACGACAAAGGAGAAGTGCAAGTAAACCGCGGTTACCGAGTGCAAATGAACAGCGCCATTGGCCCTTACAAAGGTGGCCTTCGGTTTCACCCTTCGGTAACACCTAGCGTGCTCAAGTTTTTGGCCTTTGAACAGATTTTTAAAAATGCCCTTACGGGGATACCCATGGGTGGAGGAAAGGGCGGTAGCGATTTCGATCCCAAAGGAAAATCGGATGATGAGGTAATGAAGTTTTGCCAAGCCTTTATGGGCGAGTTGGCGCGCCACATCAATCATAGACTCGATGTGCCCGCAGGTGACATTGGCGTGGGCGGCCGCGAGATCGGGTATTTGTTTGGTGCTTATAAAAAAATCAAAAACGAATTTACGGGTGTGCTTACAGGCAAGGGCATCGGTTGGGGCGGCAGTTTAATCCGTACAGAAGCCACTGGTTATGGGCTGATCTATTTTGCCGAAAACATGTTGCAAAACGTAGGTACCAGCATTAAAGGCAAAACATGTTTGGTGTCGGGCTCGGGAAATGTTTCTCAGTATGCGATTGAGAAAATCATTCAACTAGGAGGAAAAGTAATTACGGCATCAGACTCTAACGGAATTATCATCGATGAGGTCGGAATCACGCAAGAGAAACTGGAATTTTTGAAAGACGTGAAGAACAACCGCAGAGGGCGTATCAAAGAATACGCAGACAAATACAAATGTGTGTACAAAGAAGTTGACCCAAAGGCAGACCATAACCCAATCTGGAACATGAAAGCAGATTGCGCTTTCCCGTGCGCCACACAAAACGAAGTGAATGCGAAAGATGCCACTAATCTGGTGAAGAACGGTGTAAAGCTTTTGGCCGAAGGCGCCAACATGCCCACAACCATCGAGGGTATTAACATCATTTTGGACAATGGAGTGATGTATGCTCCCGGCAAAGCAAGTAACGCTGGCGGTGTGGCTACCTCTGGGCTAGAGATGACGCAAAACTTTATGGGCGCCAACTGGACGCGCGAAGAAGTAGATGCAAAACTGGTGAACATCATGAAAGGCATTCACGATACATCACTCGCTGCCGCCAAAGAATATGGCAAACCCGGCAACTACATGGTGGGCGCCAACATTGCAGGATTTGTGAAAGTGGCGAAAGCGATGCAGGCACAAGGGGTGGTTTGACTATGCACAAAATCCAAATTAAGCCCAGAATGTTGAAGTGTAGGGAAAAGAAAAATGTCTCAAATACATTGCGGGAAAAAAGCCTTAGTGCCTCCCGAGAAGCAGGAGTTAATGGGGCGCTGGGATATCGAACTCCGTCAAATGGCTGGGCTATATGATATTTGGGGATTTTGTATTACGCACAACGAACCACGGCTCATGAACTTTTTGCACATTCATATCAACGTGCAACTCAATAAACAATTTCATCAGTAATTAATTATCAACTTGATACCGTCAAGCGAAACGCGATATTTTAACAGAGGGTTGCGTACCGAACCGCTTGTAGGGTAGCCGTCAGAAAAACTAAAGGTAGAATCGCAACCTTTCATGAACAAACCCGAGCCATCTACTATCACGGGTGCATCATCTTCTACCGAGCACCTTCGCTCGTAGGCAATGTAGTTCGTTTCGCTTTCGCGATACAAAATGATGCCGCTCATTCCACCCTCATTTACGTACACGTAGCCACCGTCAAGTTTCAAGCGCTGAAATTGTGGGTATTGCAAATTGATGTTGATTGGAGGAAAAGACGCTTGGGCGGCCAACTCCTGTGCCTCAAAAAACAATATCACTAAAACAAAAAATGCAAGCACCAAATGCTTACTACCGTCAACCAACAACCAGCAACGGGCAACTCTTTTAGTATTCATAAAATCCCTTTCCTGTTTTTCGTCCTAATTGTTTTGCCAGTACCTTTTGTTCTTGTATGCGGCTCGGCCTGAAGCGTGGCTCTTGATGAAAGGAGTGATAAAGCGAAGAGGTAACTGCAAAATTTACATCCATGCCAATCAAGTCCATCAATTCGAACGACCCCATTTTAAAGCCAGCACTCTTTAGCAACCTATCAATTTGTTCGTGTGTAGCTACCCCCTCATCCAATAACTTCAAGGCCTCCACATAATATTGCCGAGCCACCCGATTAACGATAAAACCAGGTGAATCTTTTACCATTACCGGAGTTTTTTGCAAGGATGTAGCAAAAATTTTCATCTGGTGAGCCACTTCCGGTGAGGTACCCACTCCGGAAATCACCTCCACCAACTTCATTACCGTGGCAGGATTAAAAAAATGCAGACCCACACATTGGTGCGGGTATTTCAATGTAGAGGCAACTTCTGTAACAGGAATAGAGGAGGTATTGGTCGCCAAGATTGTCTTACCCAGATTGATGGTTTCCATCTCTAAAAACAGATTTTGCTTTACCTCTAGTTTCTCCACCACTGCTTCGATTACTAAATCTACTTGCAAATCAGTGAGCTGTGTAGCAACTGACAAGCGCCCGATGGTTTCAGCCTTTGTTTGCTCCGTACCTTTACCCTTGGCCACAAGTTGCGTAAGGGAGTGGCCGATGTTATGAATTGCCTTGTATGCCAGACTACTATTTACATCATATATTTTGGTGAAATAACCGCTGGCTGCACACACTTGCGCGATGCTCTGCCCCATGGTGCCTACGCCAACTACTGCAACCGAAATAATTTTGTGGCTCATTAAATCACCGAACTAAATTGCTTCAAAAAACGCAGGTCATTCTCTGAATATAAACGCAAGTCGTTTACGCCATAGCGTAGCATGGTAATTCGCTCGATACCCATACCAAAAGCGAAGCCAGTAAACTCCTCGGGGTCTATATTCACATGGCGCAGCACATTAGGGTGCACCATTCCCGATCCCGCTATTTCTACCCACCCGCTGTGTTTACAAATATTACAGCCTTTGCCGTGGCAGATCAAGCAAGTAATATCGATTTCGGCACTCGGTTCGGTAAAAGGAAAAAAGGAGGGCCGTAACCTGATTTTAGTCTCTTGCCCAAACATCTCTTTAGCAAAATGATACAAGGTTTGCTTCAAATCGCGGAAGCTAACATTGCGATCAACGTATAAGCCCTCTACTTGGTGGAAAAAACAGTGTGCTCTGGCCGATATGGCTTCGTTGCGGTACACGCGCCCGGGCATGATTGATCGAACCGGTGGCTTCTGTTTTTCCATCAAGCGAATTTGCACATTGGAAGTATGGGTGCGCAGTAAAACATCTCCGCCCTCGCTACCCGATTTTTCTACGAAGAATGTGTCCTGCATTTCGCGGGCTGGATGGTTGGGCGGAAAGTTAAGTGCTGAAAAGTTATGCCAATCATCTTCCACTTCCGGGCCATCGCTTACATTAAAACCGAGCCGCTCAAAAATCTCTATGATGCGATAGCGCGTTAAGGTAAGCGGGTGAAGATTGCCGATTTTATTTGGAACCACGGGCAGAGACAGATCTATATTTGCCACAGTAGAGTTTGATGCGTGCTCTATCTCGTCCTGCCAATTTTTGAACTTGCCTTCGGCCAGTTGCTTCAAGTCATTGAGTGCTTTGCCGAATTTCCTTTTTTCTTCTGGCAACGCGGTTTTCAATTCATCAAATAGAACAGGCACCAAGCCCTTCTTGCTAATGAATTTCAAACGAAAGTTTTCAAGGTCTTCCTTAGACTTAACCAAAAATGCTTCCAACTCTTGTTGGATGGACTTTACTTTTTCTTCCATGCGATACTGCTTAATGCTGAACTTTCTTGATGATAAGGTTGATGATTAGGCAAATACCTACGACTGTGGGCAAAATTAATTGATCAGATTGGTTTCTCAACCGCCAAGCAAGTAGAATAAAGCTGAGGTTAATACCGACCAAAATAAGAACGGTTTGAGCATGACTGAATTTTAAATTCAGCAATTGATGATGCAGATGATTACGGTCTGCCTTAAAGGGTGACTGCATTTTTCTCAAGCGCAAAATAATTACACGTAGCGTGTCAAACACAGGAACAATCAGTACACAAACAGCGGTAGCCACTGATGATTGAAATTTAGCCGGATGCCCGTTAGCCAGCAGGTAGTTGCGGTTGATGAACTGAAATGTCAGGAAGGACAACAAGAAACCGATCATCAGCGCGCCCGTATCACCCATAAAAATTTTTGAGGGTTGCCAGTTAAAAACCAAGAATCCTAGACTAGCGCCCGCAAAAGTCATGGCCACCAAACTCAGCACAATATCGCCAATGGAGTAGAACCATAAGCCGAAAAAGGCCAATGTTACCACTCCAATGGAGCTGGCAAGGCCATCTACCCCATCAATTAGGTTATAGGCATTGGTAAGAATAATCAACGTAAAAACACTAATGAACCAAATCACCCACTGTGGAACAAAAGGCAAATCGATAAGGCCGTAGGTAGAGTTAAGAGTAACATTGTCCAAAAAAACTAACAACAACACGGGCAAAAATTGGCTGTACAACTTTTGTTTGGCAGTAAGGGCGAGTACATCATCGCGCAAGCCAATGAGAAACATTACTGACAAGGAAATGAACAAATACTTTTGGGTAGACCAGTCGGCAAGTGATAGCGACATAACCAAGGCAAAAAAGCCGCCCAAAAAAATGGCCACACCGCCCATCGAAGGCTTAAAGTCAGAGTGAATCTTATGGTCGCCTGGAGAATCATATAGCTTCCATTGGCTGAGCACCTTTATGAGAACTGGCATCACCAAAAAGGAAATAATAAAAGAAATGGCGGTGTAGAGTAGTAATCGAATGATAGTCGTAATCGTTTAGGCTCGGTCAATAAGCTTTGTCGCTGCCGCGCAATAAGCTTACCACCGTCAAAAATACGATCTTAATATCCAACCAAAAAGTCCAGTGCTCGATATAGTATCGATCGAGGCGCACGCGATTTTCCAT
>JBJTHA010000419.1:0-4068 GCA_046094265.1 Cytophagales bacterium | reverse complement strand
TAGTGCGACATCAAAAAAGTTAATGGTGCCCGTAAGCAAGAACGACCCCGCGCTTTTGCGTTGCCTTTCAGAAAAGTTGTATGCAGAACGTAATGAGAACTTCTTGTTGAAAGCATACAATCCATTGATACCAAAGTTATTGGTTCGTGCATCTGGCCGCTGTGGAAAGGGCATGCCTCTCAATACACTTTGATTTGGATCCGTTACGTACAACCCATGATAGTTTTGATAGAATAAATCCAAGCCCCAATTTTTTCCAAGTAGGTTCAATTGTAAGTCGGTGGCCGTTGTCTTTCCCAATAGCGATTCACGTTCTGCTCCAACTGGTACCGAAAAAGTGACTTCCGCGCCTACTTCAAAAACGTACAAGCCAAAACCCAAGCCTACTGAATTATTTGGTTTGTAACTGAGTTTGTTGGCTCCGTTGCTTTCTTGCTGTATCTCAAACTGATTAGACCGTTGTTTGATCAATGGCCAAATAAAAAAATAGTCGGGGAAACGCTCAATGTAAACATTTCGAATTGAATCTTTATTTTGCGCCTTGACACCACCATTGCCCAGCGCAAAAACGGCAATGCAGGCCAACAACTTTTCAAACACCCTACAACACATGGGCAGTTACATTGCTGTAAAAAAGTCACAAGATATACTCGCTCAAATCCTTGTTCTTTACTAAACCTGCCAACTTCTCTTTTACCATGCTCTGGGTTATTGAAATGCCAGCAGGGGCAGCAATCTTATCTGGCACGTCAAACAAAAACTCCTTGAGCAAGCGGCTCATCACAGTGTGTAACCTGCGCGCACCAATGTTCTCAATATCGGTATTGATGGTAAAGGCTGTTTCGGCAATCTCGTTGATTGCCCCGTCATCAAAAGCTACGGTTACGCCCTCTGCTTCGAATAGCGCTTGGTATTGTTTGGTAAGCGCATTTTTGGGTTCTTTCAAAATCCGCACAAAGTCTTGCTGGGTTAAATTGTCAAGCTCCACGCGTATGGGGAAGCGCCCCTGCAACTCAGGTATTAAGTCAGATGGTTTCGAAATGTGGAATGCACCTGCCGCCACAAACAACACATGATCTGTTCTGATGGCACCGTACTTCGTGTTCACCGTGCATCCTTCCACAACCGGCAACAAATCGCGCTGTACACCTTCACGGCTCACATCAGGACCACCACCTTTTTTACTTGCGCCCGATGCTATCTTATCAATCTCGTCTATAAATATGATACCCGAATCTTCGGCTTTGCGGATAGCCTCCTCTTTTACCTCGTCCATGTCAATCAGTTTGGCGGCCTCTTCCTCCATTAAAATTTTTCGAGCTTCGGTCACCGTTACCTTTCTCTTGCGTGCCTTTTTGGGCATCATGCCGCTGATCATTTCCTGTAGGTTCATCATCGATACTTCGTCCATCATGCCCGCGCCAAACATGCCCACGTTGCCACCACCGCTTTGCTTGATGTCAATTTCAATCTTACGTTCTTCCAGTTCACCTTTTTTTATTTTCTCGCGGAATAGGTTGCGCGTTCTTTCATTCAATTCCGCATCAGACGTTGGAGTTTCCTCACTCTCGCCATTCTGCACTTGAAAGCCGGCCGACTTGCGCATGGGCGGTATCAAGGCGTCTAAAATGATTTCTTCCACTATCACCGCGGCTTTCTCACGCACGTCTTCTTTTCTTTTGGACTTCACCATGTTCACCGACTGCTCGACTAAGTCGCGCACCATGCTCTCCACATCACGACCCACATAGCCCACCTCGGTGAATTTGGAAGCTTCTACCTTCACAAAAGGTGCATCAGCAATTTTCGCGAGTCTGCGCGCAATTTCCGTTTTGCCCACACCAGTGGCGCCAATCATCAATATGTTGTTGGGCACAATTTCATTCCGCATTTCAGAGGTCACGTTCATCCTGCGCCAGCGGTTGCGCAGGGCGATGGCCACATTTCGCTTGGCCTCGTGCTGGCCGATGATGTACTTGTCTAACTCGGCTACAATTTGGGTAGGTGTTAACGCTTTTATCTTCTCCATTTCAATCGGTTGTGGGTTGTAAAGGTATTGGGTACGGATGGAACGAAAAAGTGTTATTTCTTCCACAAAAGTAAACAGCTGCTGGATGCACCTGAAAATGCTATTGGAACAAATCGAAAAAGCTGATTCGGTTAAAACTTATAGGAATATCCAAACCTTACCACCTGCGTTTCGTAGTAGTCAGTGCTCACGTAATTAAAATCCTGACCTAAAATGCTTCTCTTTACCACCAGCGTATTCAGCAAATCGGTGGCGTTGAAGAATAACTCCCCTTTCCCTTTTTGGATCTGCCGCTTGACACTGACATCCAAAGAAAAACGCTCGGCAATTTTGCCTTGGGGGATGATATCGGGTGCTAAATAGATAACTGTGAGCTGCGCCTCATATTTGCCACCAAACTTAAAAAAGTTGTTTGCTTTCAAATTCCAAGAAGCAATCTCCTGCAAGGCGGCCGAAAAAACATTTTGCTGCGGATATAGATTTAGAACGGAGAACGCATTGATCTGATTGTGATAGATGTTGCCGTTAACATTGAAACGATAACTGGCAGAAACTTTTTGGTCGAGTGTTAGCTCCAGCCCAGTATTGTAATTCTTCCCTGCATTTTGAAAAATGGTGTAGATCAAAGTGCTGCCTGGCACAGTGCTACGCAATGCGGGTAATGGTGCCATCGGCAAAGCGATGGTACAATGCGCCATAGAGATATCCTTTTACCCAACCCGTTTTATAACCAACCTCAACAGAGTTGGTGAACTGTGGGCGCAAAGCGGGATTTCCGGCTTTCATGATTTCGGCATCGTCATATTTGGGGAATACTCGTATGTCCACCTCATTGGGCCGGTCTACCCTGCGATTGAAAAAAACGGAGACTTTGTGATCGTCATCAAATTTGTAGCCAAAGCGTACATTGGGAAATGGCTGGTTGTAATCATAACCGCTGCTTTGGTAAATCGGGTTTTTAGGATCGACTTCGTAGTCAATCTTCACGTACTCAAACCGCAAACCAACTTCCGCTTCAATTTTTTCAATCTCAAAAACGTAATTCCCGTAGGCTGCTGGTATCACTTCATTGTACACGCAATCCCCCCTGCGTTTACATCTAGCGGTGAGTTCAACCCCGGAATAAACAACATATTGGTAGGGATTTGTCGCTTCCTAAACTTCACACCCGTTTCCAATCGCCCATAGCGAAGTGGCCGAATGTAATCCCCATTGAAGTCGTACACCGATTCATCTGAAATCAGTTTGAATGCATCCAAGCCTGTGTAGGTGGGTAAGATGTTGGTGAAATAATAGCGCTCGTCTTCACGGTGGAAGGTGTAGTTAAATTCCACGTTTAGCAACTTGCCAGCTTCTTTGAATTTGTGTTGGTAGGTTGCTGTGGCCATCACCGTAGTCTTCAATTCATCTTCCAAAAACTGCCAAAGACGCAAGCGCTGCGACATGTCGCCATTGTCAATGATTTTTTCGGTTCCATACAACCCCGAAACCGTTAACGTATGGGCATCATCAAATGCATAGTCAAATCCCGACTTTGACGTTACAAAATGGGTATTGCGGTTGCGTTTGGTTTGCTGATTGATGACGGTACCATCATTGTAGTAGCGGGTTACAAATTCGTTTTTGTTCAGCGTCTCAGTGTAGAGATAGTCTGCCTGTAAGAATGCATTTACAAATAATAGTGCCCCATTGTTACACCGTTGAGGCGATACCGCCCTTCATCGGTGATGGTGCCTGCGACAAAGGTGCTGTCTTTTTGGTTCTTGATGAGTACATTCACAAACGGCACGGCTGCGTTTGCCTGACGATCTTTCACCTGCCCGGAAATAGTGACGGTTTGCGCCATTCAAAACGTGCAACCGCACATGGCAATCAAAACAACGAAAGTCGTTCTCATTGTCACAAACTTACCGAGTAAAACTAAACCACTATCGACTTGAAGTCGATAGGTTGTAAAAAGAATGAAATTCTTACTCCAAAATGATGGCATCAGTATCCATATTGCCAGGCTTGCGGTGGTGCTCAAGATATTCTTGAAC
>JBJTHA010000418.1:0-4694 GCA_046094265.1 Cytophagales bacterium | reverse complement strand
TTGCCAAAAGCCCGGAAGCGATTGTGGACCGCATAAAAACCAGTGGCATCATGGCCCACCACATCGTTTAAAGTAGAGCGAGGGGTTTTAAATTCTTGTCCCCATTTTACTTTCAAATTGAGATCTTGCCCCAGCGCAATAGTAGCGTTGAAAAGAGTGAGTAGTACGATTAAAAAATTAGTTTTCATCAATTTCGATAATGTTGTGATACTTTTTTACAGAGTTTGTATATCACAAACCTACAAAAACACCTTCATCATTTTCCTTGATGGGAAAAATTTCTGCATCGCGGCAACGCTCATCCGCTTCTCTCCCATTTTTCAGATTAAATCGATAGCCATGCCACGGGCAAATCACTTCGCCCAAATAATTGACTGTTCCCTTGCTCAACGATTCGCCATTATGCGGACACTTGTTGGCAATGACCTTCAGGTTTCCCCTCCACAGAACCAAGCAAATCGATTGACTTGCGGTTGATACCGCGCGAGGAACGCCTTCTTGCAATTGCTCAAGCATTTCTGCGCTGCTTGAAAATATCTTTACCCACTCCATTCTTTTACTTATCTTACCTTCTTAAAAAATTAATGATATGAACCGCCTATTTCCATTTTCTCTCTTTTGTTTGATATCGGTGAATGCCATCTCCCAAGTCAACCCCAAGTTACTCACAAAACTCGACCAAGAGGCCAAAGAAATAGAACCCAAAGTAATTGAATGGCGCAGGCATTTCCATCAATACCCGGAACTCTCTAATCGCGAAACCAAAACCGGGCAAAAGATTGCCGAGTTTTTAAAATCGCTGGGCATGGAAGTAAAATACCCCGTGGCTAAAACGGGTGTGGTAGGTTTGCTAAAAGGAGGAAAGCCCGGGCCGGTGGTTGCCCTGCGTGCTGATATGGACGCGCTGCCCGTAACGGAGCGTAACGCGTTGCCATTCATTTCAAAAGAACGCGTTTTATTCAATGGGCAAGAAACAGGTGTGATGCATGCCTGTGGGCACGATGGCCACATGGCCATACTCATGGGCGTGGCCGAAATTTTAGCAAAGAACAAAGCAGAGCTGAAAGGCTCGGTCAAATTCATTTTTCAACCTGCGGAAGAAGGCGCACCCGCCAATGAAGGCACCAGCGGAGCCGAGTTGATGGTGCAAGAAGGTGTGATGGAGAATCCGAAAGTGGATGCCGTGTTTGGCCTGCACATACAATCGCTATTGCCCAGCGGAAAAATTGCCTACCGACCCGAAGGGTTGATGGCAGCGGTGGATGGCTTGAACATAAAAGTTACGGGCAAAGGCGCGCACGGTGCTACGCCATGGGATGGTGTGGACCCGATTTACGTGGCGAGCCAAATTGTAACGGGTTTGCAAGCAGTGGTTAGCCGCCAAACCGAGTTGACCAAGGCAGGAGTGGTAGTCACGGTTGGCAGCATTCACGCGGGCAATCGCGGTAATATCATTCCCGAAACAGCCGTGATGGAAGGCACCATTCGCACGTTTGACGATGGCATGCAAAAGAAATTGCACGAGCGCATCAAAGAAACCACAGCACACATTGCAGAAGCGTATGGCGCAAAAGCAGAAGCCACTATTACGCGCGGCTACCCCGTTACCTACAACAACCCTGCACTAACGCAGCAAATGGCAGGCACTCTACAACGGGTGGCCGGTGCCGAGAACATCATCATCACTGAAGCGGTGACGATGGCCGAAGATTTTTCCTTCTTCCAACAAAAAGCACCCGGAGTTTTTATTTTCTTGGGCGCATACCCTGCCGACATGAATTTGGAAAAGCGCCCCGTGCACCACACAGCCGATTTTATGATTGACGAAAAATCTTTCGTAACGGGGGTGAAGGCATTGGTGGGGTTGACGGTGGATTATATGTATGGGAAGAGGTGAATTTGTTCTTTTTGATTAAAAATTTAGGGCTAAGGCGGCCAACGAAAACTAAGGTTTTTTATCTGCAAAAGTTTTGCAGGGCAGGCTGACTTTCGATAAGTTTGACAATGAGACTTTTTGCCTTGCTGCTAGTTTCCTTTGTTTGCTTTTCAGTCAATGGGCAAGATTCTGTTCGCAACAAACGGAAATGGGGATATTACTCACATGTGGGCGCAGTCATCAACAACTTCGCACCTATAAACGATGCACTTTCAGGCTTGGGTTATCCAAATCTTAAAGACGGGTTCAGCAACATTTCATACGGCCTTACTATGCGCGATGCCTCCAAGCAGTCGTACGCAAGTTTTAGTCTCTCTTACAACCGCTCGCTTTTCACGCCAGAAAATTCGCTCACAAAAGATGTTCGATTTAGAAGTTGGGAATTTCAAATTACCGGCCATTTTGATTTGGTGAAACATTCAACGTGGATGGTATATCCGTTTTTCACTGAAGCCATTGGCTACGGACAATTGATTTTGTTTGATAACATTTCACTCAACCCAAGTTTTACTTCTAGCGCAGCCAACTTAGCGTACCCTAATAGCAAAACGTGGTCATCGTGGTACTTTTTCATCGCTGGCGGATTAGGTGCAGAGCGAAGGCTTCGTTTTTGGATTTACGATTTTTACGTTGGTGCATCTGGCGGTTACCGCTTAAGCGCTTCGCGCTTTACCGAAGACTACGCTACCAATGCCGCACCAGTGCGGTTGAGTGGTTTTGAGTGGAATATAAAGATTCGCTTTGAGATTTGGAGACAAATTAAATTAAACCGGTAGAGAGTTCTTGCCTTGTCTCTAGGTAATCACAGTTTAACCATTTTCAATTTAGCCCCGTGGAGTGGCTGTGGCGGAGCGTACTGTATTTCAAGGCACAGCCATTTCGCAAGCCCGTTCAGTAACGGCCTGCCCGCAAAGACTTACCTTTTGTTACAAGCTGTTACAAACCATTGGCGATGGCGGAGCGTTTACTATGCAAACAAATAAAATCATGAAAGCAAAATCACTCATCACTCTCACTGTATTGTTTTGTTGTTTCACCGCCTTTGCCCAATCGAACGAGAAGGCGATTGCATTCAAGTTCAAAAACACTTCGTTGTTGCCAAAAAAACTCACCTTGCTATCCTACTCTCCTGGCGAAGCAGGCAACGGCACGCAAGCCTTTTGGATGTGGCCAAGCAGCACCAAGCAGTTTAGTTTCAAAGAAGGCACCAAACTTTACAAGGCCAACCAAAAACAAGTAGATGCAGTAATGAGCGGCAGTAGAATTGACAACGAAAAACCTTTTTTAATAGTGACCAAAGAAACGGCCGGAACTACCGTTACGTTTTGATCTACAATTAGTAGTTTTTAGTTAGTTTGCGTAAACTTCTATGCCCACAACACTATTTTCTGCTCACGATTTAAAACCCGAACTTCTTTCCAGCTACTTCCGGTCTATTCCGCAGCTGGAAGAGAAAAAACAAATCATTCGCAACTGGCAAAAAGCCATTGAAAGCGGCAAAGTACACAAGAGCAAAGAAGAACAAATCAAAAGCGAATTTCTCGATAAATTTTTTGGCCACGTGCTGGGCTACGCCTACGAGAGCCACGAGGCCGAGTGGAACCTAGAAAAAGAATTTAAGTCGATAAGCGATAACAAGAAACCCGATGCCGCCCTCGGTTTTTTTAACCAACAGGGCAAAGCCGATGTGCGCTGCGTGGTAGAAGTAAAAGGTGCGCTCATCAATTTAGATAAAAAGCAAAACCGGGCCGACTTTGCCGGCAGCGCGGTAGACCAAGCGTTTAACTATGTGCCCCGCATGCCCGGCAAGTGCGAGTGGGTAATCGTAACCAATATGATTGAAATACGCTTGTATTCGCGCATCGATATTGGCCGCTACGAATCTTTTTTGATACCCGAACTGTTGCAGCCCGGCCACCTGGCACGTTTCTTTTTCCTGCTCAGCTACCAACAACTTTTTTTAGAAAAGAACGACTCAAAAGTCGACCAGATTTTTTACCACCGCGTTGCCGAACAAAAGGTAATTGAAAAGGAATTTTACAACCGCTACCACGAGCTGCGCGTGGCACTGTTCAACAACCTGCGCCAGCAGCACACCGCCATCGCACCAAAAAAACTCTTTGGCCTTACCCAAAAATTGCTGGACCGGCTGCTGTTCGCCTGCTTTGTGCGCGACCGCGATTTGCTGGATGCCAACCGCTTTCTTACCGATGTGCAACTTACCGCCAAGCGCAGCTTCCGCAAAAAAAAGGAGGCCATCTGGACGGAAATGAAATACTTTTTTACCGCCCTCAACGAAGGCCTTAGCGAAAGCGAGCGAGACATCCCAAAATTTAACGGTGGCCTTTTTAAAGAAGACGAAGACCTCAACAGCCTGCAGATACACGATAGCCAGCTCACCGAAATCATCCAGTTTGTTTCGTCTTACAATTTTGACAGCCAACTGGACGTGAACATACTCGGCCATATTTTTGAGCAATCGATATCTGATATTGAAGAGTTTCAACAATCTTTCGATGGCGAAAAAGCAGCCCCCACCAGCAAACGAAAGAAAGACGGCATCTTTTACACACCCGATTACATTACCCGCTACATGGTGAAAGAAGCCGTAGGCGGTTGGCTGGACGACCGCAAAAAGGAAATTCTGCAAGAGCTTAAACTGGATGCTGCCCCTGTTTTATCGGCAGAAGAAATTGAAAACGCAACCACCTCGCCCAGTGAAAAGGTAAAGACCACCCTTGCTTTTTTGGAGCGCTAC
>JBJTHA010000417.1:0-9262 GCA_046094265.1 Cytophagales bacterium | reverse complement strand
ATACTAGCCCAATGCAAATAACCGGCAGCGCTTAAATGAAGGCCATCGGTTGCCAGCTTTGTTTCCATGTTTCCATTCTTGTCAGTGAATTTACCGTGCAAATCGACAAAGGTGTACTTGAGCTTTTCTGCATACCTACTTAACTGACCATTAATATAACTAACATGTTCTTGTTTACCCTTAAACTGCTTTGGAAAATTTTGAAAGCTTTCATTAAGTGGCAAGATGCTCTGTACAAAAATTTCAGTTTTGGGAGATGCCGCCCTAATGCGATAAACTATATTGAAAATATTTTCAATGATCACTTCATTGGGCGTGTTCCGAGAAAGGTCGTTGATGCCGATGAGCAAAAAAAGCTTAGAAGGCTTTCGCTTCGAAATGTCATCCAATCGATTTAATACACCAAAAGTAACGTCCCCAGAAATGCCACGATTAACAACTGTAGAATCATTCAATAGCTTTCGCCAGTCTCCGCCCTCGGTAATGCTATTGCCTACCATCATTATTTTTCCGGTAACCACGGGCTGTTTTTTGAACATAGCCATTCGCTTGACATAATGTTCCGGTGAGTTGGGCAGCGTATCATAGTTGCGCTGTTGCGCTACCGTGTTAAGGGAGATCATCACAAGTAAAAAACAAATTCTCATACAGCAGCAATTTGCACTAGCTTTTACGAATTTGGAACCATCAGCAGGTAGCTTAGCTTTCGCGGCTCAAACATTTCGTTGGCCAGCTCTTGCAACTTAGCTGCTGTAGTGGTTTTAATCCGTTCCTGAATTTCATCAAAGGTAATCACTCTATTCAAATCGAGCAGGTTGCGCGCCATCATCATCATAAAGCTGATGTTGCTTTCTTCGGCCATGGCAATTTGCCCCAGTAGTTGTTCTTTTGCGTTGGCAAGTTGCTTCACGCCCAGCTTGTCATCCCGCAGTCGTTGTAATTCTACTTTTACCAACTCAATGCTTCGTTTCAATTGGCCGGGTTCTGTACCAAAAGAAGTCACGAAAATTCCAGTGTCCGTAAAGGGTATAAACTGCGATCCAATGCTGTAAACAAAGCCATGCTTCTCGCGGAGGGCTAAGTTGAGGCGCGAGTTCATTCCCGCCCCGCCCAATATGCTGGTGAGCATGTAAAACGAACTTCTTTTTTCATCGGCCAAGCGATAAGCGGTTCGGCCAATGGCACATCGTGCCTGCTTCACGTCTCGGTGGATCACCACTTCTTTTGGCCGATAGCCAGAAAATTTTTTGCGTGTGCGCTTCGAAACACTTTTGGGAATATGCCCGAGGTGTTTTTCTGCCAACATAATGACTTGTTCCATCCGCAAATCGCCCACACAGGTAAAAACAATTTTTTGGGTATCGAGGTGAGCCTTTACAAAGGATCGGAAGTCACTTCGTTTGAATGAGCCAACGGTTTTTTCCGTACCCAAGGTATCCATACCCAATGAGTGCCCCGCAAAAATCACCTTGTCAAATTCGTCTTGGAGAGAATCCTCTGGATCGTCATGGTACATGGACATTTCCTCCAATATCACTTTGCGTTCGCGCTCAATCTGTTCTTTGGGGAACGTAGAGTGGAACGTAATGTCAGATAAAAGTTCAATAGCTCGTTCGGCATGTTCACTCCGAAGGGATGCATAGAACATGATTTTTTCCTTATCCGTGTAGGCATTCAATTCACCCCCCAATACTTCCAAGCGATTGAGAATATGAAATGAGTTTCTTTTTTGAGTGCCTTTAAATGCCATGTGTTCCCAAAAGTGCGCAATCCCTTGGTTGGCGGGTGTCTCATCGCGGCTTCCGATGTCGAGCATGATGCCGCAGTGCACAATTTTGGTAGAAGTAACCTGGTTGTGCACCACGCGGATGCCATTTTTTAGTGTATGGATTTGAAAGGTGCGCATATCAAAAAGTAATGTGAAAGATATTCGGAAAACAAAAAAGCGGCCGTAAAAAGCCGCTTGTTTTCGAAAACTTTGTGGGCCCAGCTGGGCACGATCCAGCGACCCCCTGATTATGAGTCAGGTGCTCTAACCAGCTGAGCTATGGGCCCCTCTCAAGTATCCCTACAAAAGGACTGCAATTTTACAGTTTGTTTCTCAATACGGCAACTTTATTGATACCTCGTACGAAGTTTTTCCGTCATTTCCGAATATCGACAAAGATTCTGAATATAATTTCGACTTTTCATCGACTTAATATGTTTCTCTATCCTCATGCCTTGATCTCGTGACTGGCATTCGATTTTTACCATCAATTTCCAGTCATTTGCTTTTGATGTAAAGGAACTTTTCATGGGATATTCAATATGTTGGGCTAATCTATTTTCGATAAAACCGGTGGAGCCAACGTAATGCTTATTCAGCTTTTCACTGAACAAAATGTAAACACAATACATAAAGAGTGATATGCTCTAACCATCCCGATAGCTATCGGGATATAGGCCCTTTGCAATTGTCCCTGCAAAAAGTCTGCAATGTTACGGCAGATTGAGCAATCTGACAAATCAAAAATCACATCGCACGAAAGACTACCATTACTTCAGGCTCGTGCTCGCTGCGGGTTGATAGACGTACTGAAATGTGTAGTGTCTATCGAGGTCGCTGACATTATTTGGCAAAACAGGAGCGCCTTTGTAATAACTCAATATTTCCATTTTTGCATACCGCCCGTCAGAAGTTTTGATGACAATCAGGCGACCAGGAATAGGCGTTACAATAGTTGAGTTTTGTGAGCCAGTGCTTTGCCACCAATTATTGGTAGTAGTAGCGCCTGGTGTGAGAGGAGAAGAGGAAATGACAAATGCCCGTGCAGCACTATTATCCGATTGATAGCCCGCTTCGGGCGCAACCGTCAGTTCGCTAAAAATGCCAGTCACCATTTGAGCTTGTGTGCCGCCCGGACCACTGGTGCCGCTATTGAAGATGATAGAAGTGGCACGGAAGCCAATGTCCCATTTATTGGTGGCGCTATCAGAGTTGGCTACAACAGCCCCTGTTTTAAAACTAAAAAAAGTATACTTCCTTTTTTGAGTTGGGCGTGCCGGTTCTCCTTGGGTGGGAATAGTGAAATCAAATGGTGCATAATCTGCATTCAAATCCTTATAGACAATGGCATTCAATGGAACAGGTGCTGGTGAAGAATCACTGCACGAAAATAATGCCGTCAAAGAAACCAAAGCGAGTGTAGAAAAAATGTATTTCATCGTTTTACAATTTTAAAATAGGTGGTTACTGATTTTTAGAATTTCCCAAAAGTGAAAGCGAAACGCTGCCGTATATCAATCGCCCAGGCACGTTAGGGATATACAGCGGATCGGTGTAATCGAATAGGTTATCTACACCCAACTGAAAACGAAGGTCATTGATTGTTCTGGCTACCGACAGGTTCACCAACGCATAGCCTGGCACAAATCGGTCGAACCTATCGAGTAGTCCGTTACTGTTCATATCAGAACTTGGAATTACTTCGCCCTGTATGTTGCCCTGTGCATTGCCCACGCCAAACCTACCCCTGTAAATGACCCGTAGACTGGCTTCCAAGCCTTTTGTATCTTTATAAAAGACTTTGAAATTGCCCGTGTGACGCGAGCGGTTGTACAACCCAAAATATTCTGATTGACGCAGCCGTTTTGTTTGCAGCGTGGCTGGGTCGCGCCAAAAAACTTCCCCTTTGTCAACTTGATCCATCACGTTGCGGTCTTTCGCGTACAGCAATTGATAGCCAAGCGAAAATGAAATTTTTCTACTGAGCGCATAAGATAAATCGGTCTCTACTCCTTGCATCAATACACGGCTGATGTTGCGGTAGCTGTAAATATTCTGACTCGATGTGGTCACGGCAATCTGCTGGAATTCAATCAGGTTGTCTACGGTATTCCGAAAAAGATTTACATCCCACCAAAGTTTTTGCGCAAGCTGTGCTTTTGCGCCCAAATTAAATGAAAGCGACCGCTCTGCATTTAAATTACCTATTTGGCTCGGATCGAAATTGTATGTTGCAATTAAACCTTGTTGATCTAAATTGTGTACGATGCTGCTCACTACCTCCGAACCGAGTACCGTGTAGGCGGCAGCCGCGTTGAAAAAATTAAGGTATAACTGCCGGAAGTCAGGTGCTTTGAAGCCCACGCCCACCGATGCCTTGAAGCTTAGCTTCGGATGTACCTCGTAACGCACAGCTAGCTTGGGGCTCAACTGACTTCCATAGCTCAAGTTTTGGTCGTAGCGTAACCCACCAATGATATTCAAGGGCCTCCAGTCATTCCATTCGTGCTGTGCAAAAATGTAGCGTGTTCGCTGGTGAAGCGAGTTGCCGTTTGCATATCGATTGGTCAGCACATTTTCGTCCACAATACCGGCACCCACGGTGGTGATATTAGCTTCGTTAAAAAAATACTCTCCATTCAACTCATACCGCGAAAAATTTTGGTTAAAGTTATCTTGCGAATTAAGGCTGCCATCTGCTTGCAAGCGAAGTTCTGTGTCGGTTCTGTATCCGCTTGAATAATAACGGCCAACGACCTTGAGTTTATTGGAGAAGCGATGCGTGACAACCGGATTAAAATTCCAATCGTTTACACTTCCATTGCCGTAAGTCCTTATCGTGTCACGCTTTGTAGTTACATCAAAATTGTAATCTTGAATTTCAGTAAAAAATCTACCGCCCAAAGAAACTTCCGTACGTGGCGATACCTTCCAGTTGAATCTTGAACCAACTGTATAATTGCGAAAAGGTGACACGGTTTTGCCAAAAACATCGGGCGACAAATCATATCCATCCGTGCTAAATCGGTTGCCAAAAACGGACGCAGACCAATTTTTTCCTGCCAACCCTGCCGTAGCATTCACATCAAGTGTGTTATTGGTGGCATATCGCGTAGAGAATTTGGCGGTGTTACCGGTCGGTTTATCCGTAATGATGTTGATCACGCCTGCTAAAGCCTCCGATCCATATAAACTTGATGATGGCCCTTTCACGATTTCAATTTGTTTGATATTGCCAACCGTTAAGCGGGATAACTCCAGTGAACCCGTAAACCGGCCAATCAACGGTTCGCCATCTACCAAAATCAACGTGTAGTCGGGATTAAATCCTTGAATTTGAATACCATTTCCCATGCCATTTACCTGCGGCACTACCACTAACCCTGTTTGTTCCGTCAGTACATCATTCAATCGCACAGATCCCATGGTTTTGATCATGGGTGTTTGCACTAGGGTAACGGGCATGGGTAGTGCTCCCATGGTGCGTTCGTTGCGGGTAGCTGTAATCACCACTTCTTCTAATTCTCGCACTTTCGTGGAATCATCTTGAGCACACAAAGGCATTACGCACCCAATACACGCAACAAAAGCCACCAATCGAAGTAAATAATCAAACACGGGTGCAAATATGTGAGGCCAGTATTCGAAAAAATACCCAAAAAAGAATAATTAATGCCAGTCTCTTGTTTTAGATCACTTTTGGATACTTTTGAGTAAAAATCCCGATTTCAGAACTATTAATAACATGATTTTTGTCATTTTTTGATTAAAAGAGATTCTGGCATGTACCCATCTATCCAAGAAAATACACAAAACGGAAAAGTTACCTTACTGTACGAAAAAGATGATATCACGTTGGCGCTTACAGTAAATGATACCGTTACACCGGAGTCGGTCAGCCACAAAATCAGCAAAGGAATTATCCATTTTTATTTTTGTTTGACGGGCACGGCTGTTTTTTACTTTGGGCCGCATTACAGCCGCGAAATCGGCAAACAGAAAAACTATTTCTTCTACAATCCGGATACAGACCTGCCATTTGCGCTCACCTTGGCACCTGAAACCAAAATGGTGTTAATGACCATCTCGCTGCAGCGCCTTCATCAACTTTTTGTGAGCGATGCGCTGCCGATTCTCAATCCGGCCAACAGCAATCAAAAATTCTATGACGAAAAGGATATTCCTGCTTCGTTGATGTTGGTTCTCAACCAACTGTTTACCACACAACTAAGCGAAAGCGCGCAAAAGTTGTTTTACCAAGGCAAAGTGTACGAGTTGTTGAGCCTGTACTTTTCGCAGCGGCAGCCAGATAGCGAGGCTTGCCCTTTCTTAAAAGACCAAGAAACCGTGCGTAAAATCAAACAAGCCAAAGACTACCTACTGAAAAACATGGAAACCTCGCCAACTTTGAAGGAGTTGGCAAAGGCGGTGAGCGTTAACGAGCATCAGCTTAAAGTAGGTTTCAAAGAGATATACGGGCAAACCGTGCACAGTTTTCTGCTCGATCACAAATTGGATCAATCGCGCTTACTGCTCGATTCCGGCAAATACTTAGTAAACGAAGCCGCTTTTCAGGTAGGGTACAACAATCCGAGCCATTTTATTGCGGCTTTTAAGAAAAAATTCGGTGTTACGCCAAAGAAATATTTGATGCAGATTTCGTCCCCTTGATTTTTATTGCTCGTCAACCATAATTTCATAATTTTGCTAGCTAAAACCAAGGTTTATGCGCATCCTGTTTTTTTTCACTTCTGTTTTGTTGGTCAATTTGGCTAATGGGCAAACCACCTATGTTTGGAACGGAACGACCTCAAGCTGGATAACGGCCTCCAACTGGACTCCCACCCGGTCAACTCTTGCAACTAACGACATTTTAACCTTTAATGCGAGTGGTGTCACCAAAGCCATTACGAATGTTCCCAGCTCTCAATCGGTAGGAAAAATTATAGTTACCGGAAACAGCACGTACAGTTTTTCACGTGCATCGGGCAGTTCTACCATTACATTGACTAGTTTAACTGGCAATGCATTGCAAATTGACAACGGATCTACTTTGGCAATTGGCGCAACGGTTCCGGTAAATGTTCCAGTAAACATTAACCTGCCTTCTGGCGGCACAGCAGAGATTGGTGGACAATTAAATCTCATAAACGGGAATCTAGATGCTAGCAATGCCACCCTGCTCATCCACACCAATAGCGCACCGTTAGCAACAACAAGCGGGCAAGTATCGATGAATGCTGGTTCAACACTCCTTATCGGAAACGCGGCAAACCAAACGGGTGCCACCATTACACTTCCCAACGGCATTTTTGTTTCTGCACCGACTATTTCTTCACTCACCATTAATCGAACCAACGGAGCTGCACTGGGTAACCAACAGCTTACAATTACGACAGCAGCAACTTTTACTTTAGGTAACTTAACGACCAACGGCTCAGGTCGTATTCGGTTTGGCGCAAGTGCTGCCAATCCCGTTGAGACCAGTAACAGCCACATTATAGGGTATGCAGAGATGCTTTCACGAGCCGTGGGAACAAGTGCTCTTGACTTTCTCGGTTTCAGTATGTCAAGTGGTGGTGATGTTGGAGCTGTATCCCTGGTGAGGCGAACGGGTACAGCTGGTACAAACAACTTTAATTCCAATCAAAGCATCGCGGCAAGTTGGGATGTGACCCCTGATGAGCCAACCGTAAGTAGGAATGTTCGGTTTCGATGGGTAAGTTCATTTGACAACGTAACCGACCCAGCCAAGAAGTTTCAAGTGTATAGGTTCAGCTCAGGACCTGGATGGACAGAAGTTGGCTCTTTGCAAAATCTTACCGCCACCTCCCCGCTTCGCGAAACAGTAATTGAGTCGGTCAATTCAATAGACGATACATTCACTGTTACCGATGAAACACAAGTATTACCAGTAGAATTGGTGAGTTTTTCTGCTTCGAGCAGTAATGGTGTTGTTCAACTGTTTTGGAAAACCGCCTCCGAATTAAACAATGAGTCGTTCACTATTGAACGCTCGCGCGCGGGTGAAAAATTCGAAGATGTTCAGACAATTAAAGGTATGGGCACCACCCCTACTGCTACAAACTACACCGCCCAAGATGTTACTCCGTACACAGGCATCTCATACTATCGCCTAAGGCAAAAAGATTTTGATGGCCGAACTTCTTACTCAAACGTAGTTTCTGTTTCAGTTAGTGATACTGGCGGTTGGAGTGTATTCCCCAATCCATCTGATGGCAGCTTTTTTACCATTAAATTAGGGGAAAAAGAAATTGGTAAATCAGCAGCAGTAGAATTGAGAAATAATGCCGGGCAACTGGTTTCTTCCTTCCGATCGGTAGTAGACGACCGCAGCGAAATTGCTTTTAAAATCAGTCAGCCCCTCCTATCGGGATTTTATATAACTTCTGTTATGATTGATGGAGGAATGATTAGACTAAAGCTGATTGTGCAATAAGACAATTTGCGTCTAGAATTTCTATTGCAGTTCCTCAGCAATATTATTGTCCTCAGCCTTTAGAGTACCGTTTGTTTCATCGCCCAATAAAATAGACAATGGCTTGAGGCTTTTTGAGTGGCTGAGTACGATCTTCAACACGCCAACGGCTGGCACGGCTAAAATCATCCCGGCAATACCCCAAATTGTTCCGCCTACCAACAATGCTACAATTGCGGCTAGCGCATTAATGGAGATTTTCGAGCCCGTGATTTTAGGAGTGATGAAATTTCCCTCAAGAAATTGAACGGTGGCGTGCACAGCAATCACTCCGACAGCATACCAAATAGTATCTTTTGTAACAAGCGCAACTAGCGCAGGCAAGGCAGCACCTATAGTAATCCCTACATAGGGGATCATGGTGAGGGCACCTGACAAAAAACCAAAGAAAATGGCGTGGTCGATCCCCAATGCCATCAATCCTATACTGTTCAAAACACCTGCTATTAATACCACCAACGTGAGCCCTGAAATATAGGCACGAACAATGGATTGAATTTCATCTTTCCATTTTAATTCAGAACCTGGTTTTAGTGCCAACAAAAAATCTTTAAACCTATTTCGGTAAAGCAAAAACAAGAAAATATAAATGGGCACTTGTATAAAAAAATAGGCGAGATACGATGTAGAAAGTAAAATCGTCCCTAAATAACTCGACATGTTTTTTAAACCGTCTTTGAGGTATTGCATTTGTTCGCTGGTCGATATATTAAGTTTACTATTCAGTGAATTGCTAAGGTTATTAATCAGGTTCAAAAATCTTTGTTCCAAGTCTGGCAGGCTGGCCGCCAAACTATCTAACTGATGAACGACAAACCACCCCATTAGTAACATCAGAATCAATACGCAAAAGAGTGTCAAACTAATGGCAGTCACCTCGCCCATTTTTTTACCAAAGAATTTGACTATAGGCAGCAGCACCACCGCAAAGAGAGCAGCAAATGCCATGGGCATCACAATATCTTTGCTCAAATCCAAAAAAGCAATAACAAGTG
>JBJTHA010000416.1:0-9015 GCA_046094265.1 Cytophagales bacterium | reverse complement strand
GTTTGAGATATTGGTGGTGCCATACATATTTAAACTGAAGCCTAGTGCCATGATTAAACCTAGGATAGTGCCCGCCTTCAAGCCAGCGGCAAATGATGTAATGTTTGCCCACTTGCCAAAGATGTACACGAGCAGGTAGGCCATCATTACGTTGCCAGCAATCAGCGCCCACCATTGCATATCAGCGTCTGAGCGCATTACACCAGTGGCAGTGCCAACATTGGAAGCATAAAAATCCACGAGCAACATACCATAGGTAAGAAAGCCAAGAATGAAATAAACAACGAAGCCAGCGAGTGTGGCCAAAATGCGTTTCTTTGCGTCCATATGGATTATTTTTTGATTGACGAAGGAAAATTAATGAATGAAATTGAAAATCAGACGCTAGAGCATCAATAATGTGACCCTATAGCGACCTCGTTGAAAAATGACCGGCTACCTATTTCCTTCGCCCTGCTCTACCCAAGTACTTAAACGAGTCAACCATCAGCACGGTACCAACGGCTCCCGTAACACCGCCCGTTATCAACAAGGCTTGACCTAACTGATCATTGCTGCGGCCGAGCATCAAACCACCCGTGATGGTGAGGGAATAGCCGATAGTGGCTACCAATATGCCGCGCTTGAATTTTTTCTCTGAAGTGGTCAGGTTCAATTGCACCTGATCCATGCGCTCGTTCAAATTCAAGACCTGCTGCTTCAAATCTTCAACGGTGGCGGGTGCTTGTTGTGCTTGTGCGGCAAAAGAAAAAGCCAACAGACAGAAAAAGAAAAGTTGTTTTATCATTGATCTAACCACGTTTTAAATTCTTGCGCGCGTTCGCGACTTACTGCCAACTCATGTTCAGCCTGCTGGTGAAGCTTTACTTCCAGTTTAGAGCTAATAAGCCCCTTCACTTCGGCAATCGCATCGGCATGCACAATAAACTTTCGACTTATTCTAAAAAACTCCTTAGGATCCAAAATGTTTTCAAGCTCTTCAAGGGTATATCCAATCAAATGCTTTCTGTTTTCCTTGCGCGATACCATGTATGCTTCTTTCCCATCGGCAAAAAAGTAAGCAACTTCATCAGCCGCTTTAAATTGAATTTTGTTTCCAGCTTTGATTACCAAGCGTTGTTTGTACGGCTGTCCTTTTGTTTTGATGATTTCTTTCAATACACCCAGTTCGTCACTATTTAATCCTTTTCGGTTCAATTTTTTCAATTTTTCGAGCGCCAAGCGAAGGTCCTCTGTTTGAACTGGTTTTAGCAAATAATCGATGCTATTCAGTTTAAATGCCTTTAATGTAAATTGATCGTAGGCCGTGGTAAAAATTATGGGCGAATCAATGGGAGCCTTTTCAAAAATCTCAAAACTTCTCCCGTCTGCAAGTTGAATGTCAAGGAAGATAACATCCGGGGCCGATTCTGTTTTTAGGTAATGGACAGTATCAGCAATGGTATCAAACTCCCTAACGACTTCGATGGTTGCATCGATCGATTTTACCATCTCGATCAATCGCTCTGCGGCCAACTGCTCGTCTTCTATTACAATCGCTTTCATTGTAATTGCAACAGCGGAATAGTTACTCTAAACTCTTGAGCAAGTTTCTCAATAACAACTTTTTCATCGCTCAAGAGCTGATAGCGGCTTTGAATATTTTGTAGCCCTCGCTGGGTGGACTCTTCTTTGAATTCCTTTTCCTGCAAGTTGTTCGCTACCACAATCGATCCATTGTGGGTATAGAGCCGAATTGTAAGAGGATTGTTTTTAGAAACGATATTGTGCTTGATGGCGTTTTCAATCAGCATCTGCAACGATGCCGGGGCAACATAAAAATTATCTGAGTTGGATTCCAACTTCTTTTCGATAACCAAGTTTTCGCCATGCCTCATTTTAAGCAAATATAAATACGACTCTATGAACGATAATTCTTCTTGCAGTGTCACCACTTTCTTTTGCTGGCTTTGCAATAAATAGCGGTACACGTTGGAAAGTTGCGCAATAAATTTTGAAGAAGTATCTGAGTCTTTGTATACCAGGTTGGAGAGCACATTAAAGCAGTTGAACATAAAGTGCGGATTTACCTGGCTTCGCAACGCTTCAAATTGTGCTTCGATGCTTTCTTTCTTGAGCCGTTCGGCTTCGAGTTGCGTTTGCTTTAAACGATTCATGTAAAACACAATCGCGTTAACGCAATTCAAAAATAAGTTTACCCGAAAACCAAAGGCGAGCAACAATTTGGAATGAGAGAAATCGTATTGCAACGGAGCAATCAGCACGATGTCCAATAAAAATAAGGTGATAAACGAGGCCGATACGACATTGATCATACTGGCCAAAAACAAAATAATAAGTGGATGTACTTTGCGTAAAAAGGTTTGTCTTATTCGATCGAGGTTTGACTCCACCAAACGGTTGAATTCCCAAATCAGCAACACCACAGCCGACAACACGCCAAACAAGTGAATATTGGTTAGCTCTGCATCAAAGAGTTTTTCGCCTACCGTAAACTGAATGTTGAGGTAAGAGTAAACGGCCAATAGCAGAATGAAAATATATCGGTATTTGACTGAGAACATTCGCTACAATTTACGGATTAACAATCAAAACTAATACAGTGTTTGATCTTTAAAAAAGGAAGCTCCACCTTTTGTGAAGCCCCCATTCCATTAAAAATTACTAATCATTAAAACTGCATAACACGATCTATTACATGAACCACGCCATTGGTTGCCGAAATATTAGCTGGGGCAACTGTGGACGGTAAAGAGCCAGAACCGTCTATGGTGACTGCTGAGCCAGTAATACCTACCACAATTGTATTTGGAGCTCCAGATTTTACCGTGGTTAGTACTTGGCTATTCGTTAAGTTAATGGAATATGCTGCACCCGAAACTACGTGGTAGGTCAAAATACTTGTTAGCGTGGGCAAGTTAAGCGGAGTAGACGTGTCGGAGATTGTGTTGTTGATAAAGCTCAAGGCAGTTGTTTCGTCCACATTCGTGCCGAATACTGCACTTAGCAATGTTAGGAATGCGGCATCGGTTGGAGCAAATACCGTGAAAGGACCTGTTCCTTGTACCGTTGGCACCAAACCTGCTTTCGTCAAAGCTGCGACCAAGATATTGAAGTTTGCTGCGTTAGCGGCAGACGTTGCTACTGCAACAATGTCGCCTACTGGAGGGGTGAGTACGGCATCAATTACGTGAACTACACCATTGCTAACATCAATATCCGCAGCTGTTACGCGGGCGTTGTTGATAGTGACCGCTGAACCGACTTTCGTCACAAATGCCCGATTGTTCGTTGCACGAATAGTTGTAACGCTACTTGTACCAACAGCAATGGCCCCCGCCTTTATTTCGGTGTTCAGCACGTGGAAATTCAATAAATCGGCTACAGTTGCTTGGGATAATGCGTTCACTGCTGATATGGCAGCGGCCTCATTAGAGGCGCCCAAGTTGGCAATAAATGCAGCATTCGTTGGAGCAAATACGGTGTATTGTTTCGTTTTATCCAATAAGGCTGATAAGACACCTGCCTTAACCACTGCTGCCGTCAATATTGAAAAACCTTTGCTGAAATAGGCAGGAGCTACCACGGTGCCTACAACAGGCGCGATGGTTGGGTTTACCAAAACGGCATCCACGATATGCACCACTCCATTGGAAGCAAGCACATCTGGCGTAGTGACATTGACTGTTCCGTTCAATTTTATTGGGTTTAATGTCACAGCTATATTTTCATTGGCAACAGTATTGACATTTCCCGCTGTTAGCTGAGTTGATTTCAACGCAGCACTAGAAACTACGTGGTACTGAAGAATGCTCTTCAATACATTGTCAGGCACGTTGTTGATGTCGGTTTGGCCAATAGCTGTCAATAATTTTGTGAAGGCCTCATTCGTTGGTGCGAACACGGTAAAATTTCCGGTGCCGCTCAGTGTGCTTACTAAATCTGGAAATTTGCTCAATGCCGCTACCAAAGAAGTTAAATTGGTGTTGGCCGATGCTAAAGCTACTATGCTTTGCGTTGGTGCTGGTGTTGATTTTTTGTCATCGGAGCAACGGATGGCCGTTATGAACAAGAGGATTAAAGCGAGAGCCCAAGACAGTACTGGTTTTCCTAGTTTTTTCATTTTTAGTTGTATTTGGTTTAACATTGTTTGGCAAAAGAACGCAGCTAAACAGAGTTTGACTTTGGGCTTTGGAGTGAGCAGTGGGTTGGAAGGAGTGAAGTGTAATTTTGTGAGACTAAAAAAATAGTAGACCAATCACGTTTTTAAAAAGATTGTACTTTGCCATGAGTTTAAAACAGTCCTAGCTTCAAAATCCAGCGGGACATCCCAAAGCTATGACAAGTGCCGAGCGCTCATTTAATTCTCTGATTCTAAACTAGCATTTGAAGAACAATAATGTTCATTGAAGTCTGTTATATGTCATTCATGCCAAACATTAAATTATATTTTGTTCTTACCGTATTGGTATCATTTATTTCCTTTTTGACCAAAGCCCAAAACAATTTTAAAGTTATCAAGGGTAAGGTGGTAGAGAAAAGTAGCGGAAAGTCGTTGGCATTTTCTTCCGTATATGTGAAGGGGACAACTATCGGAACAGTCACAAATGATAGCGGTGAATTCAATTTTAACGTTCCGCTCACTTATGAAAAGGACACTCTCGTAGTTTCATATATCGGGTTTAAAAATTTTTATGGAGTAGTGAAAGGTATTCTGGGTCAGATAACTATTCATTTGAATGAGGCTGTATTAAATCTAGAGGAAATAGCAGTAACATCAAAGAAAGTAACGGGTAATGAGGTTTTTAACCTTGCCGTCAGAAAGATTCTCGCGGAAAGTAAGCTTCAGCAAGACTACTTTCTTCTAAACGGATTCTATAGAGAGATTCATTCCGATAATGATTCGCAAACAGGAGTAGTTGAATGTGCTCTTGAAATTCGAGCCAAAAATATTGTGAATGAAATGGAGGACATATTAATACCTCAATTCCGAAAAGTATCTGACAACAAGAAAATGAATGACGAGTTTATGGGATGGAAGGCAGGCAAGAATCATCTCTTACTTCTATTAAATCAAGGAGCAAACTTAGTGCCTCTCGTAAATAACATAAAACGCACTGTATGGGGAAACAAAATATTTACCATCGAAAAACTAACGTATTTCAATGATAAATTGGTTTATGCGTTATCGAGTAAATCTCAGGCAATGGAGCTTAAATTATTGATTGATGCAGAAAACTATTCTTTATATAAAAATGAATTGATTCTAAGCTCTGGCGAAATGGACCACACCAATTATGTATGGGGAGGTGTTAATACAAAAGGTGAAAAGTGCGGATCCATTGTAGATCATCAGGCATATGAATACAAGCATATTAAAGGAAAGATGCTTCCTTATTACTTTTTCCGAAAGCAAGATTTTAGATGTTTTAATTTATCTGAAAAAGTGATAGCAAGTAAATCTTATCTTTCTAGTGAACTATTGATCAATTCGGCTGTAATAGAAAACATTCAAGAGACACCTTCGGATAAATTGAAGTTACAAAAGGGTTTAATCAATATGAAGAAACCCTATGATTCTATGTTTTGGAGAAACTTCAACGATATTAAGGAAGTGGATCGTGAACAAAAATTGACTGACACAAAGGGTACATCAATAATTAGTAGAGTGGCAGAAAACAAGGAAACAAAGTCTAGCTCCGCGAAGTCTTATGCAGAAAATCGAAGCTTAAAAATAGGTAACCATTCTTTGAAACAATTTAACAAGGTTGACACACTATTCGGGCTACTTACTTCACAGCTTACTTGTTACGATGTCGGCTACTATCACCTTGATATTAATATCGATGTGAAAAATCAATTGGTAAAAGGTTATTCTGAAATCACTTTCAAAATAGTAGCTACAACGACCAAAATCAGATTCGACTTATTTGAATATCTTAAGATCGAGAGTATTCAATACAAAGGCAATGATTTAAAGTTCAAAAGAGATCTTGATGCGGTGTATGTTAATTTCGATAAGCCTTTAGAAAAAGGAACAACGCATTCTGTTAAGGTAAGCTACGAGGGGCGACCACTAGATGCTAATTTTGACATCTTTGCCGGAGCTTTTCTTTGGCAAACTGATAGTCAGGACAATCCCTGGGTTCAATCGCTCTGTCAGGGTTATGGGCCAAAAGGGTGGTGGCCAGTAAAGAACCATATTTCTGATGAACCTGACAGTGCATCAGTAAGTGTTTCTGTGCCTGAAAATCTTTACGCGGTATCAAATGGAAAACTCAGCAAGACAGAATCTTTGGGAAATGGTAACGTGAAGTATCACTGGTCGGTAAGCAGTCCCATTAACAATTATAACATTGCCGTTCACATTGGTCGGTACGAAAGACATCAAGAAGTTTTTAAAAGTGTAGAAGGCAAACAACTAAACTTGGCCTACTACTTCTTAGAGGGTGATAAAGACTTCGCTACCAAAAAACTATCCATGGTACCACAAATGCTCAGAGTGTATGAGAAGTATTTTGGAGCGTACCCATTTATTAATGATGGGTTTAAGATTGTTCAAAGCCCTTATCCAATGGAGCATCAAAGCTGTGTGGCTGTGGGGCAATATTTTGATGAACAACTCATCCTTCATGAATCTGCCCATGAGTGGTGGGGGAATAATATAAGTTGCAAAGACAATTCCGACATTTGGATTCATGAAGCATTTGCTACGTATGCCGAATCCCTTTATGTAGAAGAGTCACTTGGCTATCGTATTGGACAGGAATATCTGAATTCAAGAAAGGATAGAATTTTGAATGACTTTCCTTTAGTTGGAGTACCGGGTGTGAATCATTTCCATTATCGTATTGAAGACAAATATTTTAAAGGCGCTTTAATCCTAAATACACTGCGCCATCTGGTAGCTAATGACAAACTTTGGTTCAGCACATTGAAAGGTATACAAACGGATTTCAGGCACTCGTTCATCGATACGAAAACACTTGTTCAGTATTTCAATGAAAAATTAGGTAATGATTTTAATGCGTTTTTCCATCAATACCTTCAAACAACAGAAATTCCTTTGCTAACATTTCAGAAGATGGAACCTCATGGGTTCAAGTATAAATGGAATAGTAGCGTAGATTCCTTCCGGCCTTCTTTAAAATTGACAGACGAAACTATGCTTCAACCGACAAAAACTTGGAGCATCGTAGCCAAAGGCGTTATAGACACTCATGTAGTAAAGCAGTTGGAAAGCAACTATTTAATCAAGGTGACGTTGCAATAGGGGTGCATTTCTAGCCTGTGTTGTTGTCATTCGCGCTAAAATCAATCGATAATCAATAGCTTTACATGAACTTTTATGACACTCGAAGAACTCACGCAGCAACTTTGGGAAGCCTCAGAAAAGAAGCGTAGCTGCCGAATTGTGCTGAGCAAAGAACCGTTGCCGCGCACAGTTTGTCCTTACGGGATTTGCACGACTGCCAAAAGACAGATTGTACTAGTGTGTTGGCAAACTTCTGGCTTCACCAAAGCAGGTGGCAAAGAGGGATACCGAAATCTACAGCTCGACAGAATTATTGAATTGGAAATCTTGGATGGGCACTTTCAAAAACGAAATGATTTTAATCCGCTAGATGGACAATACAAGGATTGGGTATATCATATTTAATGACACGCCTTGTTGTACTTCTTCAATTTGTAATAATTGTAGGGCAATGGGGCTAAAAACCCTACCACCATTGATACTACCAATGCCATCCAATACATAGGGTTGCCGAAGGCTGCCTTGCCACCGGTCATCATAAAGTCGCTGGTGTTCATGGCCAACTCCATCGCAATCATAGAAATGAATGACATAGAAAAAGCGGTTTGAAAAGCGGACGCCCAATTAAATTTTTCGCGGACACGCAGCAAAATAGTCTCCAGCAAAATAGAGGTACACAATCCTGCAATAGTGGCCAATACCATTTGGGTCATCATGCCTGTGGCCGGATAAAACGCTTGCAGAAAAAGTATCATCCCAAAATCTCCAATGCTACATCCAATCAGACAATTGAATGTGTTGAAGGATGCGCGGCCCCAAACCTTTTTGTGCGACCAAAATTGTGTTGGTGCTTTGGCAATAGCAGAACCATTTTCGAAAATTTGATATGCATAGCCTGACAATGCTGCCCGCAGTTGAACAAATGGTACTGGCGCAGCCATATGCAATTGAACTTGGCTATGCGCCAAGCTTACCGCTGCTTCTGTGACGCCCGGTACTCTTTTCAATGCCTTCTCCACTGTGCTTGCACAGCGCATGCATGTCATTCCAGAAACGTTGTAGGTGCGTGTCATTTGCTTTAAGTGCGACAAAAGTAACGACAGATAGGCTTCTAAAAGTTCAAAAAAATTTATAATTTAATCGATGTAAAATTTTACAATGCTAAAAATTGTTTTGGAAACTCTTTTTTGAATTCAAAATTAAGTAAATGACAGCCATACCGAAAATCAGAATTATAAAATCGAAGCCGATTATTGAGAATTTTTGTAGATCCGGTTTTTGGCCCATGGTTACTTGTAAAGGTTTTATCTTTTCTGAAGGTATGTCCAATTCAATCGTAGCTGAAGTTTGATTTTCGCCCCGCTTCATCAATACAAAAACTTTGTGCGTTACCACTTGATGGCAAACCACATCGTAGTCAAAAATAAAATTATTAATATCCTCTAAGTTCGTGGGCACCATCCAAAAGTCGACTATTAGCTCGGTGTAGTCCCCAGAGGCAATGTGTGTGCTTTCCGTTATTCTAGCTCTTTCGATTTCAACGTACCACGGGTCTCCTTTCTGGCTTTTAGGCCGAACGTGTGACTCAAAATAAGCCTTAAGTGCGTCTAGTTGTGTTTGTTCCCCCAGCACTGCCCGCAAGTCCCTCATCGGAATTTGTGCCTTGCCTTTTACCTTATCGTTAAGAATAGTTAGCGTAACGATGGAGTTTGGCATCGGGTGCGCAAATGCCGCGTGGATTGCGCACAAAAAGAACACAA
>JBJTHA010000415.1:0-2899 GCA_046094265.1 Cytophagales bacterium | reverse complement strand
CCGTATTAGTTGCGAAGTCAATGAATATAGCTCCTCTTTGGGAAACTTTCGAGCAACTTTGAACAAATCCATTGCGACCTGATAAGATACTTTGTAAACCTCCAAATCTCTAAAAGACTTTATCATCGTTAACCTTCGAGCATCGAATTTCTAGCTTCTAACTTCCAACAACCACTTTTGCAAAGCGGATTACTTTTTCGTTGAGCAAGTAGCCCTTCTCCACCACATCTACTACTTTGCCTTTTAGTTTTTCTTCGGGAGCGGGGATTTGCGTGATGGCCTCATGTAAGTCGGGATCGAAGGCACTTTCCTTGCCCACTTCCATGGCTTTTACGCTGTATTGCTCTAATACTTTCTTGAATTTGTTATGAATCAAAAAGAAACCTTCGGCCTCCTTGTCGTTTTTGTCTTGGAAGGATTTCTCAGCTCGCTCAAAATCATCGGCAACTCCCAACAGCGACTTGAGCAACTGCTCATTGGCCGACTGAATCATTTCTAATTTTTCTTTGGCAGAACGTCTTCTAAAGTTGTCAAACTCGGCATACAAGCGCACATACTTATCTTTGGCTTCTGCCAATTCGTCTTGCAGCTTTTTGGTAGCGTCTTCAGCCACTGGCTTATTCGCAACCTCTGGTTCAGTTGTTTGGCCCGGATTACTCGCTTCAGAGGCTGTTTCTTCGTGTTTACTCAATTCTGGTTCCGTATGCACAGTATTTTCCATAGCAAAGCTTTAAATGCGCTGCAAAATGACAACAATTTTGCCAATTGCCCAAAAAGTGTCAAAAAGACGTACTTCGTTATAGGTTTGCTACTTTTGCATCATGTTAAAATCTATGACTGGCTTCGGCCAAACTTCATTATCACTCGGGCCCTTGTCTATTTCAATTGAAGTTAAATCCCTCAACTCTAAGTTTTTTGACCTTAACCTACGCTTGCCCAAGCGCTATGCGGAAAAAGAATTAGAGGTACGCAACCTTCTTACCGACAAACTGGAGCGAGGTAAAGTTTCTTTCTCGATTGAAATGCAGAATAGCGGAAAAATGGATGTCTCTGGGCGATACAACGAAGAACTATTTATTGCCTACTACGAACAGCTGAAAAAATTGGCTATTAAAGTGGAGGCCGATCCAAGTTCTTTGTTTTCCCTAGCACTCAATGTGCCCGAAGTGCAAGTAGCCAATGGCTCAGAAGAACTTGACGTTGAAGAATGGAGCAAGGTGTTGGCGGCAGTGAATGATACTCTTGCAAAATGTGAACAATTTAGATTGGCTGAAGGCCGAGCATTGGAACAAAAGCTAGCCAGCTACATCGAAGCCATACGCGTGGGGCTGCAGGCAGCAGAAATGCTAGACCCGAAAAGAATAGAGCGTATCCGCACAAAAATTAAAAACAGCATTACAGATTTTTTTGGCAGTGAGGGATTTGATGCCAACCGACTAGAGCAGGAGATTATTTTTTACATCGAGAAACTGGACATTCATGAAGAGCGGGTACGTTTAAAAACTCACCTCGACTATTTCTTGCACGCCCTATCAGAGAAGCAATCCAATGGTAAAAAACTTGGATTTATTGCACAAGAAATTGGGCGTGAGATCAACACCATTGGCTCAAAAGCTAACGATGCCGAAATTCAAAAGCACGTGGTGGCAATGAAGGAAGAACTCGAGAAGATCAAAGAGCAATTGAACAACGTACTTTAATGTGTTGGCACAAAAAAGTTAATACTCTCATAAAGTATAATTCGCTAGCTTCGTTGGTTGAAACCTATACCTATGAAGAGTTTTCTGTTGATTCTGCTACAATTATTTTGTTTTCAGGCGTTTAGCCAAACGCTTGCCGAACTAAAATCCAAACAAGTAACTCTTCCCACAGGTTGGAAGTTGAGCCCAGTGGGCACTAGCATTCCATTGGGTGATTTGCCGCTCAACATCTGCATCGCTCCGAATCAAAAAATAGCGGCAGTGACCAACAACGGGCAAAGCAAGCAATCCATTCAACTTATTGATTTGAAAAATCAACAAGTGCTGCACACTCAAGAAATCGGCAAGGCATGGTTAGGCTTGGCATGGGGCAACGATAGCGAGATATTGTACGCATCGGGTGGCAACGATAATTGGGTAATTCGCTATTCCGTTGAGCGCAATCGGCTTGTGACAAAAGATACCCTTTTCATTGGCAAACCTTGGCCAGAAAAAATCTCTATTGCCGGCATGACACTGGACGACTCGCGCAATCGCCTTTATGTTGTAACCAAAGACAACAACTCGCTGTATGTTATCGACACCTCCACTAAAAAAATCATCCAGCAACTTCAACTACCGGCAGAAGCCTACGCGTGCATCCTCGCTCCCAACAAAAAGATTTTGTATATCAGCTGTTGGGGTTGTGATAAAATCCTTGCCGTTGATACCCAACTATTGAACATCACCAACCAAATACAAGTGGGTGACAACCCAAACGATATTGCCATCAGTAAAAATGGCAAGTTCCTTTATGTTGCTAACGCAAACGACAACTCGGTGTCAGTAATTGATACTCGGCTGAAAAAAGAAATTGAAGTACTAAACACAGCCCTTTACCCCAACGCACCCAGTGGCTCCACTACCAACAGCGTTGCTTTAAGTGCTGACCAAAAAACTCTTTTCATTGCCAATGCCGATAACAACTGCCTTTCAGTGTTCGATGTTTCCAATCCGGGCAGCAGTAAGAGTAAAGGCTTTATACCAGTAGGTTGGTATCCCACTGTTATTAGAACATTGGGCAACACACTGCTGGTGGCAAACGGCAAAGGTTTTTCATCGTTCCCCAATCCCAAAGGTCCTAGCCCCATAAAGAAAAAACAAAAAGTAAATTACCAACAGGGCGATACTAAGAAAGAAGAAGAGGTGCAATACATCGG
>JBJTHA010000414.1:0-13795 GCA_046094265.1 Cytophagales bacterium | reverse complement strand
GCAAAAATGACGGAGGAAGCATTGCGGAAGAAGAAAGCGGAAGAGGAAAAAGCGAAGGAAAATGCCGAGGAGAAAAAGGACGAAAAGAAGGATGAAAAAAATAAGAAAGACGAAAATTATAAAGCCTTTGAAATACGGATTAAAGTAAAGGCAGAAAAAGATGTGCTCATCGGAAAAGTGCTGTTACAAAATGCCCGCATTATTACCATGAAGGGCGACGAAGTAATTGAACGGGGCGATGTACTGATTGAAAATGCTCGCATCAAACAAGTGGGCGTGGCAGGCTCTATTACCGTGGATGGATCGGTGCAAAAAATGGATTTGAATGGCAAAACCATAGTGCCGGGTTTTGTAGATACACACGCGCACATGTGGCCTGCCTGGGGCATTCACAAAACACAAGTGTGGATGTATGCTGCTAACCTCGCCTATGGAGTGACTACCACACGCGATCCACAAACGGCCACAACGGATGTGCTCACTTATGGAGACATGGTAGAAACCGGTCAAATCATTGGGCCACGCATTTACTCCACTGGCCCCGGTGTGGGATTTTGGGCTTACAACCTCAAAGACTACGAACAAACAAAAGACATTCTGAAACAATACTCAGAATACTACAATACCAAAACCATCAAAATGTACCTCACAGGCAATCGGCAGCACCGCCAATGGATTATTCAAGCCGCGAAGGAACAGAGCTTGATGCCTACTACAGAGGGCGGACTTGATTTTAAATTAAACATGACCAATCTGATTGACGGGTATCCCGGCCATGAACATGCGTTACCCATTTATCCCTTATATAAAGATATTGCTACTACCATAGCCGAGGCAAAAATGACCTATACGCCCACGCTGTTGGTAGCCTACGGTGGACCTTGGGCCGAAAATTATTATTATGCAACGGAAAATGTAAATGGCGACCCCAAGCTCAATCATTTCTCTGCAAAATCGGAGTTAGATGAAAAATCGCGAAGAAGACCGGGATGGTTTATGAAAGAAGAGCATGTATTTGAAGACCACGCCAAATTTGTAAATGCGTTGGTGAAAGCAGGAGGCAATGCGGGTGTGGGGTCACACGGTCAATTGCAAGGGTTGGGCTACCATTGGGAATTGTGGAGCATTGCCTCTGGCGGCATGAGCAACCACGATGCATTGAAAGTGGCTACCATCCATGGGGCAAAGGCCATTGGTTTGAGCAACGACATTGGAAGCATTGAAGCCGGCAAGCTGGCCGACTTGATTATTTTGGATAAGAATCCTTTGGAAAACCTGCGCAATACCAACACTGTGAATAAAGTAATGAAAAACGGCAGGCTCTACGATGGAAACACCCTTGATGAGGTATACCCAATTCCTCGCAAGGCGCCATCATTTGCAAATGAGCAAGCCGCACCAACGGGGATGCCTGGAATAAAATAGTCGATGTTTTTTTGCCTTAGTGGAAATGTTTCCAGTGGGTTTGATCATATCGCTCATTAGTTCAGGCTTGTTACGCAAGAAAGAATTTTTACCCGCTACTGAAAAAATATAACCATGCAATCGAAAGTTAAAACTGTAGCCGAATATTTGGATCATTTACCGGAAGATCGCAAAGAAGTGATCACTCAATTGCGGAACACATTTAAGAAAAACTTGCCAAAAGGTTTTGAAGAGCAGATGAGTTATGGCATGATTGGTTACGTGGTGCCACACAAACTTTATCCGGCTGGTTATCATGCCACGCCCAAATTGCCTCTTCCGTTTATCAACATTGCCTCACAGAAGAACCACATTGCAGTGTACCACATGGGCATGCAAGGCGATTTGCGCGAATGGTTTGAGAAAGAGTGGAAAAAATATTCCGAGAAAAAACTTGATATGGGCGGCAGCTGCATTCGCTTCAAGAAAGCCGAAGATGTTCCTTTAAAGCTTTTTGCCGAGCTGGCCAAAAAGATGACACCAAAAGATTGGATTGAAAAATATGAGAGCTACCTGAAAAACAGAAAATGATATGAATGCATTACTAGGTATTTGGATGGTGATGAGTGCTGAAATGGGTGGCAAAGATATTACCGCCATGTTTGCCAACGAGCGGATGGAGATGAAGCAAAACGCGTATTCAATTTTGTCAGGAAACATCGTAATCGATAGTGGAACCTTATTGATTGATGAGAATGCCGGTGAGGTTGATATTGTCGGAACCGAAGGCCCTAACAAAGGAAAACAGTTTAAATGCATTTACAAGATGAAGGGCGATAGACTGATAATCTGCTATAGCTTGGGCGATCGACCCACTGCCTTCGCCACCGATGCAAGCCATCAATGGGTACTTATCACATGGACAAAAGCAAATGATTAACTACAAAACCAACAACATAGTGAAAAGAGTAACCGGATTAGGCGGGGTTTTCTTTAAAGCAAAAGACCCCAAGAAGATGAAAGAATGGTATGCCACCCATTTGGGTATGAATGGAGATGAATATGGTTTCTCTTTTCAATGGAAAGAGCTGGGCAAGGAAGATGCTAAAGAACCGGCCGTGACGGCTTGGAGTCCTTTTGACGAAAAGACGAAATACTTTGAGCCAAGTGAGAAGCCCTACATGTTCAACTACCGCGTAGAAAACTTAGTAGAATTGCTGAAGGTATTGAAAGAAGAGGGAGTGCAAATAGTAGGTGAAATACACGAATACCCTTACGGAAAATTTGGTTGGATCATGGATCCGGACGGCAATAAAATTGAATTGTGGGAACCGAAGGATGGGGGATTTTAATCAAACCTTCGCATAGTTCTTAACCCAACTGTGGATTGTCATAAACAATACACCCAGCACCGCTTCCTTAAAAATGCCAGCCGACATTTTCGATTTTCCTTTGGTACGGTCAGTGAATATGATGGGCACTTCCGTAAGTTTGAATTGGTATTTCCACGCCAAAAACTTCATTTCTATTTGAAATGCGTAGCCGATAAACCTAATGCTTTCCAAGTGAATGTTCTGCAACACCGTTTTGCGGTAACACACAAATCCTGCCGTGGTATCGTGTATGGGCATGCGCGTGATGAAGCGAACATATTTACTCGCGAAATATGACATCAGCACGCGGCTCATGGGCCAATTCACCACATTCACACCATTCGAATAGCGCGAACCCACAGCCAGGTCGTAACCACCTTCCTCACAGGCAGCCAACAACCGAATTAAATCTTTTGGATTGTGCGAAAAATCACAATCCATTTCAAGCACATATTCGTAGTGTTTATCAAAAGCAAATCGAAAACCGGTGATATAGGCGGTACCCAATCCTAACTTGCCCGAGCGCTCAATCAAGTGCAGTTTTACTTCGCTGGTATTGAATTTCTTTTGAAGCTCTTTCACCACTTGAGCGGTACCATCTGGCGAGCCATCGTCCACAATTAGTAAATGAAAACTCTTCGGCAGCGAAAACACTTCATGAATCATGTCATGAATATTTTCTTTCTCATTATAAGTGGGAATAATGACTAACGCGTTGCTCAAGTGCCTTTTTTTGGTTGTGCAACAAAACTAAACATTAATATCTAAGTTTCCAGATTTGAAAATTGGAGGTTGGCCCCACACACGATAGCTTTGGACAATGAATAAGTGTGTATTTCTAGATCGCGATGGGGTGCTAAATGAAGACGACCCCAACTATACGTTTTTGGTTGAGAAGTTTAAGATTTTGCCCGGTGTTGTGGAAGGGTTAAATCAACTAAAACGAGCCGGACATCTTTTGGTGGTAGTTACCAACCAATCGGGTATTGCGCAGGGTTTGTATACGCGCGAGCAGATGGACGTTTGCCATCGTTTTTTTCAAGAGCAATCCGGCAACGTTATCGATCATTTCTATTTTTGCCCCTATCACCCCACCGTAACGGCATCGCTCTCGCGTAAACCGGGTAGTTTGATGTTTGAAAAAGCACAGGCAAAATTCAATATTGACTTCACTCAGTCATGGATGATTGGTGACCGCGGTCGCGACATTATTCCTGCGCGTGCGTTGGGAATCAAAACGATTCAAATCGGGCACGAAATAGAGCCCGAAAACGAAGCGGAATTTAAAGTGATGAATTTGATGGAGGCAGCGAACCTAATACTTCAATAAGTCAACGGATTCTTCGCTGCGCTCAGAATTACAAATGCTCCTTAATGATGATGTCCACCCGGACCATGCACATGACCGTGGGCAATTTCATCATCGGTAGCCAGGCGAATGTCCATCACTTCTACGGCAAAGTTAAGTTCAACGCCCGCCAGGGGATGGTTTCCGTCTACCGTGATCTCGCCCAAACCGACATGTGTAACGGTGACTACCGAGCCTTGGTTGGTCTGAAATTGCATGCCTACTTTCACCCCATGGTCGCCAAAGGCAGCCACGGGCACTTTTTGCACGAGCTGATTATTTTTAATGCCGTAGCCTTTTTCTGGGCTTACTTTCAAATTCAATTTGTCACCCTTCAGCCGTCCCTCCAGCCCCTCTTCCATACCCGGAATGAGGTTTCCTATCCCTTGGATGTAAGTAAGCGGCTGACGTCCAGTGCTCGAATCTAAAATGTTCCCATCATTATCTGTAAGGGTATAGTGAATAGAGGCGACAGCGTGTTTTGTGATTTGCATGCGGTACTGGTTTTGTGTGGTAAAGATAGGAGAAAAGTGGCTGGCAGGTTTGGATGATTCAGAAACTTTTGGGCATATTTGCACCCCGATTCTAAGCAAAAAAGAAAAAATTGGATTCTACTAAAGCAAAAATGCCTGAGTGGCGGAACTGGTAGACGCGCACGACTCAAAATCGTGTACCGCAAGGTGTGCCGGTTCGATTCCGGCCTTAGGTACAAAAAAACCCCCACAGTTGTATGGGGTTTTTTGTTTTAGCTAAAAAAGTATATTCTGCAAGGTAGCCTGTTTATGTGTTATGGAGCTACAGAAGCACTATGCCCAGACGACCGAAAACATTCAATTTGAGTTGGCAGCGAGCAATCCTGGTTTATCGAAGTTCACTTCAGCTCACTCATGAATCAGTTTGGCGGGTACTTTTGCCTTAAGTACAAAAGCTCAGAAGAGTGGAGGCTTTTTCGCTTTGTGCAAGTAGAAATCTAAGAATATCTACCAAGTCTATTTTTTTGTGGATTTGCAATAAGCCAGCTGCACTAGTTGCTTTGCCTGCTAAAGCTGAGTTTATTCCAGTGCTCTCTTCCTCACCTTCATCGCCATTTTCACGGCCTCGTAGGCATTAACCAAGCCTCCGGTGCTGCTCAGTTCACTAAACAACACTTCTTCTTTTGAGCCTGGCCTTCTCACTTTTAAGTTATCAAACTTGCGAGTGGATTTTTGAAGAATGTCTTTTACCTGTAACATGGACAGTTCAGGAAAATAAGACCACAACAACGCAGCCACCCCAGCTGCCGAAGGGCTTGCCATGCTGGTGCCGCTTTCGTTTTTGTACTGGTTTCGCGGAACAGTAGAATACACCTCAACTCCAGGCGCAAAAAAAGAAACCATTTTTTTACCATAGTTGCTAAAGCTACCTACAAAATCCTCATTAGCTCCCCACGCGCTGGCGCCTACTTCAAGCCAATTCTTTGCTTCTTTGCCGTTCGAATATTTTTTGGTTGGAAAGTTTTTGTCCACATCAATGTTATCAGCATCGTTACCAGCTGCGTGTATCAACAAAACGCCTTTCATTTCCGCATATCGAACAGCTTTATCTACTGCTTCTTTTTCTGGAGAGAACGATTTGCCGAAACTCATGTTGATAATTTTTGCGCCATTGTCAACGGCATAGAGAATGGCGTTGGCAATATCTTTGTCACGCTCGTCACCGTTAGGCACGGCACGTATGGGCATTATCTTTACATTGTCCGCAATGCCTTTGATACCGGTGTCATTCTTGCGATCAGCACCAATAATGCCGGCCACATGTGTACCGTGGGTGGGGTCTGGGCCTTTTACATCGCTATTGCCATAGCCGCGTTCATACAGGTTTGAATAATTGTCGCCCACAATTTGGCGCGAGTCAAAATCGCGGTTGTACCCATATTTCACAATCACGTCATAATAATCTACACCCTCCTTTACTTGGCCGATGAACTCCTCAATGTCGGCATCGTCACCGGCATTCTTGTACATATTCAATATAAAGCCTTTTGCAAAAAGTAATCGTACATCGCTGCTTTCAAAGTTCTTTACCAAATCAGGTGTAAGTTTATCTGTTTTCAAATGGGCTTTGATGGTATCAACACTTTGCCGCACGTTACGATACATGTTGCTATACAGATTGTATTGCTGCTCATTTTTTGTCTTTAGTTTTTCATACTTGTCTTTAATCTTTTTGTATGCGGCAAATTCTACTGTCAGCTTTTTATTTAGTTTGGTGGTGTCAAGTACCGCAAATTTTTTGTCTAGGCGCATATATTCACGGGTGAGCTCATACGTGTCGGCACTTACGTTTCCATTTTTTCCGCCAATAAAATTCCAACCGTGGATGTCGTCTATGTAGCCATTCTTGTCATCATCCACACCGTTGCCTGCGATTTCCTTTTCGTTTGTCCAGATAACGGTCTTTAAGTCTTCATGATCAATGTCGATTCCCGAATCAATGACAGCCACTAAAACTGTTTTAGACGGCTGTCCTTTTAGTAATGTGTTGTATGCTTTTTCGGAACTCACACCTTGTACGCTGTCACTTTCTGGGTCTAGCAGAAACCAGTTTTTAGGCACAGATTGTTTTTGCCCTTGTGCGTACGTGTTTGAAAATATCAATAAAGTGACAATGAATAGGAAAGTACGTGTTGTCATGCAATATAGTTTTTGTAATAATAAGAGAAATATGGAGACAAACGGTTAGAAATCTTTCTAATGCTCCATTTTTTTATTCAATGCGCAGAATCTGTTTTTCTTCCGAAGCTTTGCAACGGATAAATGGGGGAATGGATTCAAATCCACCGCTTCTGAGCGGTAATGATGATCCCACGTTCTGTTCATAAAAAGATAAATTCAAAATCGGATAAGTACACCCGCCTGCGATCCGTTGAAAAATATTGATGGTTGGAGGCGAGTGGTTCCAAGTGCTTTTTTGGTGTTGTACTTTTCTAGCGCGCTATTAGCTCGCGCCCGATATGACCACAAAAATGGCACAGAAAGTGCCGCCAAGCCACCTCCCACCCCCGCATACCACCATTCCGGTTGGCCACCCGCTACGGCTGTTACTAGAGGAATAGCAACCATTACACTGCCTGCAAAACCCAAGCCCGCAGCGATACTGTTTTTGGTTCTTGCGATCTTAAACTCCCGATACGCCTCGTGGTTGTTTTGCAATAACATCGACACTTGCCTCGCGCTAATGGTAATGCTGTCATTCAATTCATAAATTATCCCTCCAAATGTTTTGTAAGGTGTAATTTTTTTCTGTGCTAAGGTAGGTGAGCAGATACACAACATCACTGCAATTTTCATGAAGCGATAGCCCATACGTAACAGTTTCATTTGCCAAATCTAACCAAATCCTATAACTTTTTAGCTTATTTTGCCAAAGTACCCATAATGCAATCAGCAACTGAACACGATGAGACAAATATGGTTACTGCGGCTATTCAATTCGTGAATAGCACCGCGGCACATATTTTCTTAACTGGCAAGGCTGGCACTGGCAAAACCACTTTTTTGAAAAACCTAGCGAAACGAACACACAAAACTTTTGTTATTGTAGCGCCCACAGGAATTGCTGCACTCAATGCAGGTGGCGTTACTATTCATTCACAATTTCTTTTTCCGTTGGGTATGTTTGTACCGGATAGATACGCAGCGGTACCAGAAAGTGGAAATGCCTACACGTCAAACACGCTGGCTAAAAAACATCCGCTCAACACTGCCCGAAAACAAGTTCTTCGTGCAATTGATTTGTTGGTGATAGATGAGGTGAGCATGTTACGCGCAGATTTGCTCGATGCAATTGATTATAGATTGAAGGCAGCAAAGGGAAATTTTAACCAACCTTTTGGTGGTGTGCAGTTATTGCTCATTGGAGACCTGTTTCAACTGCCGCCAGTAGTTAAGCAAGCGGACGAGCAGTTGCTGAAAAGATATTATGCGAGCCCCTGGTTTTTCGAGTCGAAAGCGTTGAAGGAAAGCCAGTACGTGTATATCGAATTAGACAAAATCTTTCGCCAGAAAGACGATGTGTTTATCAACTTGCTGAATAATCTACGTAACAATACAATAACACGTGCGGACATTGACTTGCTGAATGGTCATTATCGGTTGCCCGAAGACATTGCCAGCATTACTGAAGTAATTACACTCACCACGCACAACTATCGCGCAGATGAACTAAATCAAAAGGCGCTGCACGAACTCAACACGCCATCGCATTTCTTGGAGGCTACTATCGAGGGAGAATTTCCAGAAAGTATGTATCCGGTTTTGCCGCGGATTGAGATAAAGGTGGGGGCGCAAATTATGTTTACCAAAAACGACAGCGATGGCAAAGCGTATTTCAATGGTAAACTGGCAACGGTGATTGAGATTGCCGAAGAAAAGATTGAAGTGTTGATGGCCGAGTCTCACCAGCGCTATGTACTAAAAAGAGAACTCTGGGAAAATAAAAAGTACACAGTAAATACCACCAACCAAGAATTAGATGACGAAGTAGTTGGAACATTTGAGCAATACCCAATTAAATTGGCATGGGCCATCACCGTACACAAAAGTCAAGGCCTTACTTTTGAGAAAGCAATTATTGATGTGGGGCAGGCTTTCGCAGACGGTCAGGTTTACGTAGCGTTGTCAAGACTAAGGTCGCTTGATGGTTTAGTGCTTCGAACACGCATCGACCCAGCCGCAATCACCACAGACAAACAAGTAACATCGTTCAGCGCCCGTAACCACAAACCAACTGAGTTGCCCGCACAAATGAAGTCGATGCAGCTACAGTTCATTCAAGAATTGATTGAGAAGACCTTTGATTTTGAAGTGCTGAAAAAAGATATTTCCTACATTGGTAGAGATCATATTAATCCAAATGAGGGAGATGCTGGCGTACCGTTGTTAAAACAGGTTAACGGCTTGCTTGCCGCAGAGAGCAGTAACACAGTAAAATTCAGGCGACAGCTGAGCGAATTGGTAACCGGCCAGCAGTTTGAATATTTGCTGGAACGTTTGGCGAAAGGCCGTGAGTACTACATCTCCAAGCTTCAAGAGGTTTCAAGATACATCTTGGAGGAGATAGAAAAGATGCGGCATCAAAAAAGGGTAAAGAGTTATTTGAGTGATTTGGTAGAAGTGGATCAGTTACTGGCGAAAAAAATCGAGCAATTAGATAAGTCTGCTCACTTGACCGAAGTCATTTTGAAAAATCAAAATGAGTTTGATTTCTCTCACATCAATAAAGAGAGGGAGAAGAAGCGTTACATGCTGTTAGAAGAAATTCGAACCAAAGTGAATGTTGAGTTAAAGTCTTCGCGAAAAGAATCTCGTCCGCGTAAGTCAACGCGCGGTAAAAAGAATGAGCCAAGTACTTATGATGTGACGCTGAATTTGCTAGAAAATGGGATGTCAATAGTAGAAATCGCAAAAGAGCGTGGTTTAGCCGTGGGTACCATCGAGGGGCATTTGGGCAGGGCTGTGGCACAAAAACGCATTAGCATTTTCAAGTTTGTTCCGGAAGCGGACGTGAGCACTATTTCGGAGGCGGTCAGAGAAATGCCAGAGGGATTTTCTTCTAAAGAATTGTTTGATCGATTAGGCGGTAAATTTGGGTATGGTGTGTTGCGAGCGGTAATGAACCATGTGGGCATCTTGTCAGAGAAAAGTAAATGAGTTATTCTATTTTTCCCCTCTGCGAAAACGCAGCTTGTATCGTTATTGGTGATACGATGGACATCACCATCAGCCAGAAGATCCACAAACTGTTTACGATTCTCAAACAAAACCCAAAGTGGAAAGATATAATTCCAGCTTACACCTCCATTACCGTTGTGTACGACTTAATGGATTGGGTAATCGGTGGTGAGTCGGCATTTGAACGGGTGAAGGCAGAGTTGGAACATGCTACGTTGAAAACGACAGGTGAAGCCAGTACAATTGGACGACTGGTACAAATGCCCATTTGCTACGATTTAGAATTTGGAATTGACTTGAGCAGAATGGCAGATGAAAGAGAACTGCGTGTTGAAGAAATCATTGACCTACATAGTAGAGAACTCTATCATGTATTTATGATTGGTTTCTTGCCCGGTTTTCCGTACATGGGCAAGGTCCATCACAGCATCGCTTCCCCGCGATTGCCAAAACCACGTGCCAAGGTGTTGGCTGGAAGTGTAGGTATTGCAGGTGAACAAACAGGTATCTATCCATTGGATTCACCTGGTGGTTGGAACATCGTGGGCCGAACGCCACTTCGACTATTCAAACCGACTGACACTAATCCGGTTTTTTTTCAACCTGGAGACCAAGTGAAGTTTGTATCCATCAGTAGAAAAGAGTTTGAAAATTTTGATGAAACGAAATTTGCTTTGGTGGTATGAGTCTTGAAGTTACTCGTGCAGGTGTTCAAGACACCATTCAAGATACCGGGCGTGCAGGCTTTCAACACCTTGGAATTAATCCGGGCGGTGCCATGGACCAATTTTCATTGTCAATTGCAAATGCTTTAGTGGGAAATGATTTAGGAGAAGCTGCAATCGAGTTGTGCTTTCCTGCAAGTCAGTTTCGTTTCAATAAGCCGGCAAGGGTTGCGTTGACGGGTGCGGATTTTGGTGCTACCATCAATGGCCACCCAATGCCTACACATCACTCCATTTCAGTGCCCACGGGGTCAGTTATCACATTCACTAAGCCAAAGCACGGCAGCTATTGTTACTTGGCGGTGCAGGGCGGTTTTGAAGTGGACAAATGGCTAGGCAGTGCGAGTACCAATTTAAAGGCAAAAGCAGGGGGGCTAGGCCGCGCTTTGAAAAAGGGCGATCATTTTTATTTCAAAAACAATAACCACGATTTGCCATTAAAGGTGTCCAATTGGTCAGTGCCAGTAGCCCCTGAGCGAAGTCTAATTCGATGTATAAGGGGGCCCGAGTGGGATTGGCTAGCTGATCAAAGCAAAATCGATTTTGAACGGCAGGCTTTTGGGATTGCCAGCGAAAAGGACCGGATGGGTTATCAGTTAAAGGGTGAGAAACTGGAGAGAAAAGATTCACGCGAAATGCTATCCAGTGCCGTGGCTTTTGGCACGATTCAACTTTTGCCTAACGGACAACTCATTTGCTTGATGGCCGATCATCAAACTACAGGAGGTTATCCTCGGGTAGCGCAGGTGGCATTTGTAGATTTGCCAGAATTCATACAAAAAAAGTCACCATATCGCGTGACATTTCAATTCATAGCAGTCGCGGAGGCCGAATCACTTTTTTATAAACAACGCCAACTGTTGCGGCAAACGCAACTAAGTTGCCATTTCTTGCTGCGCGAATTTCAATAGCACAAAAAAAAGATTGCGACCTTCTGCAACCTTTTGTGTTTTGGTTGGTATTGTTTAAAAGTGTCTGTTATGTTCAAAAACTACATGAAGATTGCCCTTCGCAATTTGCGCAAGAATAAAGTCTATTCGTTTATTAACATTATTGGGCTTGCAACCGGCATGGGCGTGGCATTGCTTATTGGGTTATGGATGTGGGACGAGCTTTCGTACGATAAATACCATACCAACTATCAACGCATTGCGCAGGTAATGCAGCATAACCTGTACAATGGCGTAAAGACTTCGCAAATGGCCAACCCTTATCTAATGGGTGAAGAAATCAAGAATAATTTTGGTAGTGATTTTAAATACGTGTTACAGGCATCGTGGAACAACACCCACATTTTGGCGCATGGTGAAAAGATACTCAACAAAACAGGTTTTTATTTTGAACCGGATGTAACGGAGATGCTCACCCTTCGCATGTTGCGAGGCACGCGCGATGGCCTCAAAGACCCACACTCCATTCTTTTGTCTGAATCCGTTGCAAAATCTTTTTTTGGTGATGACGACCCAATGGGGCAAATGATGCGGGTGAATAACGAGATAGACGTAAAAGTCACTGGTGTGTATGAAGACTTACCTTACAATACATTTTTCCGTGGGATGGGCTTCCTGTTGCCGTGGGATTTGTATTTGATCACGAATCCGTGGATAAAGAGAATGGACAACCCATGGGGCAGCAACTTTACTCAAACATTTGTGCAACTAGCCGATGGCGCTGACTTGGAAAAAGTATCAGCAAAGATCATAAACGTAAAATTCAATAAGCTCACCGATGATGGCGACCGGCAGTACAAGCCCGAAGTTTTTCTGCACCCGATGAGCAAGTGGCATTTATACTCTGAGTTTAAAAACGGTGAAAATACAGGCGGCAGAATTGAGTTTGTTTGGATGTTTGGCGTAATCGGTGTTTTTGTGCTGCTGCTCGCATGCATTAACTTCATGAATTTGAGTACGGCACGTTCTGAGAAGCGCGCCAAGGAAGTTGGCATTCGGAAGTCAATTGGCTCTGCACAAGTACAGCTCATCAATCAATTTTTCAGCGAGTCGTTAGTGGTTGCCCTATTTGCCTTTGCGGTTTCGCTGTTGTTGGTGCAATTGGCCCTTCCCGCTTTCAACCAAGTGGCAGATAAGCGGCTAGTGCTGCCATGGCTTCAGCCCCTGTTTTGGTTAGCAGGCATTGGTTTCTCTATGATCACTGGCGTAGTGGCAGGCAGTTACCCGGCTTTGTATTTGTCTTCTTTTCAGCCGGTAAAAGTTTTGAAGGGCACGTTCAGGGCCGGGCGTTTTGCTTCATTGCCACGAGAAGTGCTCGTGGTTTTACAGTTTACGGTCTCAATTGTGCTTATCATCGGCACTATAGTGGTTTTTCGTCAAATCCAATTTGCTAAAGATCGGCCAGCAGGTTACGATCGATTTAACATCATCCAATTGGTTGCAACAACACCAGATTTACACAATCATTTTGAAGCATTCCGTTCCGAGCTGAAGGCTACTGGGGCAGTCCTGGAAGTGTCTGAGTCTGGTAGCCCACCAACAAATGTGTGGAATAGCAATGGTGGCTTTAACTGGAAAGGCAAGGATCCAAGCTTGTCGGTTGATTTTCCTAACAACGCTGTTACGCATGAGTATGGCAAGGTAATGGGCTGGCAATTCAAAGAGGGCCGCGATTTTTCTAGAGATCATGCCACCGATTCTTTAGCTTTTGTCATTAACGAAGCCATGCAGAAATTTCTTGGTTTTGATCATCCGGTTGGAGAAGTACTTAACTGGAATGATAAATCGTATACTATTATAGGAGTAATCCAAGATATGATTATCGAGTCGCCCTATGAACCTGTGAGACCGTCACTTTTTCATGTACTGCGCGAGCAGCAAAATATTTTTTGCATCAAGCTAAATGCGAATGCAAAAACGCATGAAGCGCTCGCAAAAGTGGAGACCGTTTTCAAAAAATATAACCCATCTGCACCGTTTGACTACCGATTTGTTGACCAAGACTATGCCCGTAAATTTGGTGACGAAGTGCGCGTGGGCAAATTGGCAAGTTTTTTTGCTACGCTGGCGGTGTTTATCAGTTGTCTGGGGATTTTTGGCTTGGCCAGTTTTGTGGCAGAACAGCGTACCAAGGAGATTGGTGTTCGTAAAGTGCTGGGCGCATCTATTTTTAATTTATGGAGAATGCTTTCGCGAGATTTCGTTGTACTGGTGCTGCTTTCCTTGGTGTTAGCGATACCGGTTTCCTTTTACGCAATGAATGCTTGGTTGCACAAATATGAAT
>JBJTHA010000413.1:0-7660 GCA_046094265.1 Cytophagales bacterium | reverse complement strand
AATCAATTCTTCCACTCCTGTGTAAATGTCAGCACAATCAAAAGTGGTGATGCCAGCATCTACAAAAGCGAACATATCTTCAATGGCATTTTGTTGATTGCCTTCACTATGCCCGGCCGAGAGCTGCCAGCCGCCCTTCATTATCCGCGAGATTTCGACCTCTGGAGTCAGGGTGAATTTTTCAACTTTCATTTTTCAGCCCAAGGATTATTTTCAGGAAGAGGAACAACCGTGGTGGCAGCGCGGTTGTATTCGCGCTTGCCGATGCGGGATATTTTGAAACGCGCTCCACAGTGTGGATCAGGGCACGCGATGATATGGTCGGTGGCCATCCAATCATATTCGTTTAACGGACGTTGCTTGGGTGTTAGCAGCGGCAGCAACGCAGCCAACGAGTAAAGTGAAAAAGGTCGTTCTGTTCTAAAGTGCAGGTTTTCTCCAATTACTTCAAAGGCATCGCCCAGTTGGTGGCTGCACACAAAAGGCTTGTCGCCTTCAATTACTTCAACCTTTAAATCGTATAGATGAAAGGATGCGCTCATCGTTATTAATTGTTAAATCGTTTCAATCTTAAAAAATCAATTGGCTGATTTGTTTTGCCTGTGGTGGCGAGTTCGCCAAGTATTTCTCCTACTACGGAGGCAAACTTAAACCCGTGCCCGCTAAAGCCAGCGGCAATTATCAGATCATCATCGTTTGGATGTGTGTCGATGATGAAGTGCTCATCGGGTGAGTAGGTGTACAAACAGGTTCTTACGCTCAGTATTTCGCCAAGGGCGTTTGGTAGAAACTTTTGCGCGGCTTGGAGTACCAGCGACACTTCGTTTCGCGTGTTGGTGCGGTCTACTTTATTCGGATCAGATGGCATGCCGGGGTGATGATATGCTAACTTCAATCCCAGCGGCCCACCCAATTTGCTTGCCGGCACAATCGGGAATCCATAAAATGCACCCGGCAATTGATCGTCTGCGATTAACCAACACGGAAAATTGTCGAGCGTAAAGTCATCCCATTTTTTTGGGTTCAGCCACGCTATTACCTGGCGTGTTACTTTCAACTGGGTATTGAGTTTTGGCAATAATTGACTGCTCCATGCGCCACCGCAGACAATTAGCTTTTTTGAGGAAAAGATTCCTGCGTTTGTTTCGACTTCGAAAACTCCATTTACTTTCTTCCAATGAGTAACGCGCTGTTGCGTGAGTAAAGTGGCTCCATAGCGGATAGCCTGCTCGGCAAACGTTAAGATGGCTCGCTCAGGCGTGATAAATCCGGCTTTGGGTTCCAGCCACTGCTCGTAATGATTTGGAACAACAAAGTTTTTTGTTTTGGCGTGGCCCATGGCCGCGATGTTGTCTAATTGTATTTGATGTTGTTCGGCAGCCAGTTTGGTTCCCTTGATTAATTCATTGTCTTGGATGCCCGCATAGAACAAGCCCGTCTCGAAGTAAAGTTGCGTGCTGGTTTCGCGTTCAATAGTTGCCCAATTTTCGTAAGCTCGGTGTAGTAAGGGCACGTAATCCGGGTGCTCAAAATAAGCCTTTCGAATAATTCGACTTTGCCCCGCGTGCGAGCCTTGGTCGTGCGGAATATCAAATTGTTCAATACCAAGAACGCTCAGACCATATTTGCTCAGGTAATAGCTGGCAGCAGCACCCATTGAGCCAACCCCAACCACTGTTACATCAAAGTGTTTATTCATTGTTGGTGTGCGAATAAAATTATGGAGGCAGCCAGATGATATGGGGAGCATCTGATCTCAAAAACTAATTTCTGCATCTTTAAAGCGACCAACCGCTGCGGTACTCGTCTTTTACATAGGCATTGGCCTCGTCAAAGTTGGTGATCTTCATATTCTTGGCATCCCACAATAGCTTCTTTCTGCCCGGATAGGTCCAGCCTTTTCCATCTGCATTCATCTTGCGCCACGAGTAGCTACGGATGGCGAGATTGCCCATTAGCACAGCTTCGGTGAGCGGCCCAGCGTAGTCAAAGGCAGAACTTAGCTCCATTTGCCCAAAGCCTTTCATGCAGGCGTCTACCCACTGCGTGTAGTGCCCCGCTTCATTGCCGGGCACACGTGGTAGTGTCGCTTTCGGCAGCGTTACTTCTTTCATTCTCTTGGTGGGTAATAGGGTAGGCTTTAGTCCGTAGCAGCCTGCCATTAGTTTTCCTTTCGTTCCTTCTAGGATAATACCGTTGCTGCCATCTCCCAACACTTCGTCTGGCATTAGTTCTTCTGGCCGCTCCGGCAACAAACCGCCATCTAACCAAGTTAACTTGATATCGCCCTTGCCATCTTTTTTCGGAAACTTGAAGTGGATAATGGATGATGATGGCGCACACTCGAAGTAATTCGCTTCTTTGAAAATGCCCTCCCAATTGGTGGTGGCGCTGCATTCCACTTCCGAAGGAAAATCTACCGGCAGTATGCGGAAGAACGGATCAAGAATATGGCAAGCCATATCGCCCAACGCGCCCGTACCAAACTGCCACCAGCCGCGCCAGTTAAAGGGCACGTAAGCGGGATTAAAGTCTATGAATCTGGAGGGGCCTAGCCATAAATCCCAGTCCAGTTCTTTCGGAATTTCATGTTTACCTGTTGGGCTGGCAATACCTTGCGGCCACACAGGGCGGTTGGTCCAAGCGACAGCGCTCTTTACTTTTCCAATCAACCCCGCATCTACCATCTCCTTCATCTTGCGCACATCTTCGTGCGAAGAGAATTGATTGCCCATTTGAGTAACCACTTTATTTTTTCGGGCAGCCTCCGCCAATGTGCGGGCTTCGTATATCGTGTGTGTTAATGGTTTTTGCACATACACGTGCTTGCCGCGATTGATGGCTGCCATCGTTGCCACGGCATGCGTATGATCAGGCGTTGAGACAGAGACAGCGTCAATGCCTTTTTCTTTGTCAAACATCTCGCGGAAGTCGCGGTAGTATTTTGCATCCGGAAACTTCTCGCGCGCCTTCACGGCCATGCGGTCGTCCACATCGCAGAGTACGGCAATTTTTGCTTTTGGGTTGGCAGCGAACCCCGTTAAGTCAGAATAGCCTTTGCCACCTGCACCAATGCCGGCAATGTACAAGGTATCGCTAGGGGCTACGTAACCCTTGCCCAATACAAAGCGTGGAAGAATGGTAAAGGCGGCTGCCGCTGCGCCTGCTTGCTGAATGAATTTCCTACGTGATACCATGGTAAGTGATGCGGTTAAGTGGTTATTTTGTAATAATTAGTTTTCCTTCTTTGATCCAAACATCTGAGCCTACAGTGACGGTTGCATTGGTGAAAAAATTCCAACGCACATAGTTGCCTTTAACGTTGCCATTCAATTCCGAATTATCGCCCAGCGATAACCTAACAACGCCCGCACCATAACCGAAATAAGGAATCCAAGTGTGGCCATTTTTAGGAAGCAGCGCGCTGTTAAAACCAACTGCCAGTTCGCGAAACGATTGCGCTGCGACACCGCCCATTTCAATTTCTTTTTTCACCGCCTCTTCGCCTTCCGCAGCCACGATGGAGGTGATCTTTCCCTTAGCGAACGTGATCACCAGTCCGCTCACTTTCTGCCCGGCCCACTCCGAAGGCGGGAATGCAATTTTGCCTTCCACCGTTTCTTCCAGCGGAGCTACACGAATAGCGCCTGCCGGCAGCTCTACTTCACGATCGATCAGCGTGATTCCTTTTTTTGATCGTTGCAAAGAAGCATCGCCATCTTGTCTGGTCACAGGCCGCCCGGTAATTTGAAATCTCAGCGCAGTTCCGTCAGGGGTATTCACTTCAATCCATTGATTTTGGGCACTGGCTTCAAACTTTTGTTGCAGTTTGCCAAGCGCATCGTAATCGGTTTCCAGCAGAGCCTTTTGATAAAACATTTCAACACTGTCATTTACTTCGATTGCCTTACCATTTTTATCATAAGCGCCAATCCAATGAAAGTGAATGGTGCGCGCTTTTCCTGATCGGAGCACAGTTTGCATGGCTGCATAAGGTCGATGCGTGGGCACGGCACCCGGTAGCATAATGGCGAGGTCAACATCGTTAAAAATTCTGATTAACCCAGCAGAATCTGCTCGGGAAACTGATTGGGTAAAATCATTCTGCCATTGACTTGGCTGCACCGAATCAATGCTGACGGTACCTAAGTAAATCGCTTTATTTGACTTTATTTTTGATTCGAGTAATGAAATGAGCGTGTCAAATTTACCCGGTTGGCCTAACATGAAAACCCGCTCGCCCGGCTGAAGCTGTATGCGCTCCACCATTTTATCGCTGATGGCATTCCAATCTAGTTTGTCGGGCAGGGTTGGTTCTTTGGGTGCTTGGCATGCCCACACTACGGTCACAAAAACGAGTAAAAGAACTAACCGTTTAAAAAATGTATTTCGCCTCATCGGTATTAAGAATCAAATTTTACACTTTCTTTCATCGTTTTTTCATCGTATTTCAATCCGTATTGATCTAGCACTTCTTGAGGCACGCCATCCCATTGATTGGGTGTGTTACCGCGATAGTCGACATCTTTCAAACCTATTTTGCTCGTATAAAACCCGGTGGCTGTCAGGTCGCGGAGCAGATTAAAAAACGAAACACCCTGTGTCATTTCAGGCTTGGCCAGTTCAGGAAACGCAATTTGATCGACCATCGCGATTTGCTGCGCTGCGGTGCAGGAGACGAAAGGCGCATTGAACTGTTTAGCGCATTGCAGGTCCAGCCATCGCAAGCCACCCCGCATAGGGGTTTGGTGGCGAGGCATGTCTTTCACGATAAATTCCAAGAAGGCGGGAACGCCCGCCTCGGTGGCGCTGCCCGATACTTCGTCTTTTGGGATGATGATGTCAACCAACACGGTTAATGTGGCCATCTCATGCGCGTCAAAAAAAGTTTCGGAAGAGATTTTCTTGAAGTGAGCAATTTCGTTTGGCTGACGATCTGGGCCACCGTTGGCAGTAGCGTCATCGACAGCCGTTTGCTTTTTTTCTGGCTCGCAAGATTGTAACAGCACACCAGTAGCTACTGTACCGACTGCAAGGGTTTTTAAGTATTTTCTTCTATCCATTTTTTTGGGAGTTAAGGAGACAGGAGTTGGGAGATAGGATTTGCTTCATGCTAGCTCCTATATTCTAACTCCTAACTACTTTTAGATATTCTGCTTCTTCATCTCATCAATAATATAATCACTTGCTCTCATTGAAAGAGCGAGGATCGTCCATGTGGGGTTTTTATCTGCCTGCGAAACAAACGGTCCACCATCTACCACAAACAAGTTCTTGCAGTCATGTGCCTGGTTAAATCCGTTGAGCGCAGATTTCTTCTTGTCGGTTCCCATGCGCACGGTACCCACCTCGTGTATGATTCGTCCGGGCGTTTCCAAACCGTAATTTTCCTCTGCGCCCTTGATGCCCCACGTAATGTCGCCCCCAAGTTTGTGAATAATTTCCTGGAAGGTCTCTTGCATGTGCTTGGCTTGCTTGATTTCGTAGTCGCTCCATTTATAATGAAAGCGCAACACCGGAATGCCATATTTATCCACTACGTTGGGATCGATCTCGCAGTAGTTGTCTTCGCGTGCAATGGCTTCACCACGCCCCGCCATTCCGAATGAGGCGCCATAGTAATAGCGATAGTCGGCTTTGAGTGAAGCGCCATAGCCACCGGCCGATTTTGTTTTGCCATCCGGCCCGGGGTATTTGCCGTTGAGGTTTTGTATGCCAAAACCAAATCCATAACTCGGCATACCCATGCCTCCCCAATACTCTATATGATAGCCGCGGGGGAAATCTAATTTCTTATTATCCAACCACCAGGGCGAATACACGTGCATTCCGCCCACACCATCTTCGTTGTAGCGTTTGCGGTTAAATAATTTCGGAAGCACTCCGCCCATTGCAACACCGGTGCTGTCGTGCAAATATTTTCCTACCACATTGCTGCTGTTGGCAAGTCCATTGGGGTGCGTAGCAGACTTTGAATTCAAGAGCAGTCGGGCTGATTCGCCAGCGCTGGCCGCCAATATCACAATGCGTGCACTTACCTGGTATTCTTGCATGTCGTCTTTGCTCAAATACGAAATGCCGGTGGCCTCACCTTTTTCGTTGGTCAACACTTCGCGTGCCATGGCATTGGCGATTACATCTACATTGCCGGTTTTAATGGCCGGCTTCACAAGGACCGAAGAAGATGAAAAGTCGGCATACACCGTGCAGCCGCGTGAACATTGCGAGCAGTAAAAACAAACGCCACGCTCGTCATTGATTTTTTGTGTGAGCATGGAGATGCGCGAGGGGATGACGGGCACTCCTGCAGACGTGGCAGCATCTTTGATCATCAATTCGTGCAGCCGGGGCTTGGGTGGCGGCAGAAAAATCCCATCGGGTTCGTTGTAGATTCCTTCTTTCGTGCCGAACACGCCAATCAACTTATCGACTTTGTCGTAGTAGGGCGATACATGATCATAGCCAATCGGCCAATCTTCACCCAGGCCGTCAATGCTTTTGTGTTTGAAGTCGCTGGGGCCGAAGCGCAGTGAAATTCTGCCCCAATGGTTGGTGCGACCGCCCAACATGCGCGACCGAAACCAATCGAACTTTGTTCCATTTTTTTGTGTGTACGGTTCACCTTCGATTTCCCAACCGCCATAGGCCGCATCAAAATCGCCAAATGGCCGATGGTTGCCCGCGCCCCTGCGCGGTGACTCGTATGGAAACTTAAGTTGCGTAACATTCTTGGCGGGGTCATACATCGGTCCTGCTTCGAGCAGCACCACTTTTACACCGGCATTGGCCAACGTGTAGGCAGCCATGCCACCACCTGCACCCGAACCTACAATGCACACATCGTAGGTCTTGGGATTTTTCTTTACTTGGAAATCTGGCATCAGAGTAAATTGTAACGACTAAAAATAGTCATCAATTTCGGGTTTGCAAAGGGGAGTTTTACAGCCGTGTTGTTTACCGGTGTGGCATGCGGGGTGGCTTATTTCAATATGCTTGTTGGTTGCCAGATCCAACCTGATTATATAAAGCAAGAGTTGTTTTACTTACCAACCCCCAACTCGCGCGCATGTTTGGCACCTGCCCTTCTCAAAATACCATAGTAAGATTTCAAGCTACTATACATTGGTGTTATTGACTGTTCTTTATCCATTTTGTTTTTCACGTAATCCAATACGGTGCTATTGTCATTTAATTCAACAAAGTTGAGATCAACCTTATAGTCTCTTACGGCAGAGGTGATGAAGTCATCAAAGTTCCAAAAGATGGCATATTTTAAAATGTGGCCCCCGGCTATGTCGGTGCTGGTGGAGTAGCAGAGCAATTGGCTATTATACTTGTTCCAGAAGTTTCGTATCTTCTCGTACTTCACCTCTTCCGGGTCGGTTTCCGTTACGCAGGCGTATTGGTAAAAAAGCCGCTCGAACGTATACATAAATTCAGAATCTGGATCTTTGTCTTCGCTTTTTTCATCTATGGAAGTGCATAACGATGCGAAATCTCTTGGCGGCCCACAAGGTTCGTCTTGCAAAATGGCGGGCTCTTCTGCGGGCGCAGGTAGTGGTGGTGCCTTAGCCCCGCATTGGCAGCCTGGCCAGCCGTGGTGCGCTTTTATGGAGGCGGTAACCTCTGCCCACAGGCTATCGGTTTTGTACCGGTAGTT
>JBJTHA010000412.1:0-4547 GCA_046094265.1 Cytophagales bacterium | reverse complement strand
TCCCAGTGGACTTAAATATGTAATTTCTACTTTGGGTACAGGTTCAAAGCCTACGCTTGATAACTCAATCACGTTTTCTTACACGGGCAAATTGTTAAGTTCGGGAGTAATTTTTGAACAGTCTTCGTCACCTGTATCCGCCCAAATGAAGAGCTTTACTATTAAGGGTTTTCAACTGGGGATGTTACGATTACCACAGGGCAGCAAAGCTACATTTTACATACCTTCAGTGTTAGGCTATGGGTTGAGAAGCTCCCAGACCATACCAAGAAACTCTAATTTGATTTTTGAAGTCGAGTTAGTTTCCATCAACTAGCGATTTTACAAATGCGGAAGTCACTTGTATTGCCCTTCTTTTTGGCCATGATCATTGGCTGCAAAGAAGATCAAGTATTTATTCCATTTGATGACCAACTAGCAAACGACCTATTGGCCATAGAAAATTTTTTGTCAGCTAATGGAATTGACGCAGAATTGGACTCGAGCCGAACCTTGCGCTACATCATCTCACAATCCAACCCCGGTCGTAAACCCGTTTTAGTAGATTCCGTGCGCGTTAAGTATAGAACTTACCAACTCAAAAGCAACAAGTTACTGCTACTTGACTCGGTCGTCACCAAGCCATTGCCGTTTCTGGTAAATAGTTTTATTATTGGCTGGAAAAAAATTGTTCCGTTAATGGGCGAAGGAAGTAAGTTCACAATTTACGTTCCTTCGGGTCTGGCATATGGAAGTTACCAGCAGGGCAAGGTGCCCCCTAACGCGAACTTGGTGTTTGAGGTAGAGCTTGTAAAAGTGATACCCGAGTTCACGCGCCAATTAGCAAAAGATGTGAAAGCAATTGATCAGTATTTAACTGCCAACAATATCACATCAAGAGTTGATGCGAGTGGACTACGCTATCAGATACTAAACGCTGGCTCAGGTCCAGTGGTTAGCTCAACAGATTCTGTATCGTTAACTTATGTGGGGAAGTTTTTCGACCAAACAGTATTTGACCGACAGAGCACACCACAAAAATACCGTTTAAGCCGAACGTTGCGTGCATGGCAAACCGGCCTGCTGCAGCTACAAAAAGGCGGTGTCATTCGCCTCTACACGCCATCTGGTTTAGCTTTTGGTGCTTATGGCAGCAGTGGCACGCCAACTCAAATCCAAGTGCCTCCAGCCACGAACGTGATTTACGAACTGACACTGGTCGATATCAAAAAAAATTGAGCGCTTTGATCCTCTGCTTCGCCACCAACAACCAACATAAAATTCAAGAGGTTGCTCAATTACTTGGAGATAACTTCAAAATCGTGTCACTTCAAGAAATTGGTTGCAACGAGGAGTTAAAGGAAGAACAGTCAACCATTGAGGGCAACTCTCTACAAAAAGCAAAGTACGTTTTCGAGCGCTACCATGTGCCCTGCTTTGCTGATGACAGCGGCTTGGAGATCGAGGCACTAGCCGGGGAGCCGGGTGTCCATTCAGCCTACTATTCAGGCTCTCGTGATTTTGACGCCAACATTCAATTGGTCCTTCATAAACTGAGCGGGATAACACAACGAAAAGCCCAGTTCAAATCAGTTATTACCTTAATCACAGCAGATACCCAGCAACAATTTACGGGTCTTTTGCCCGGCTCAATTATTCAAGAAAAAAAAGGCACAAACGGTTTTGGCTATGACCCGATTTTTGTGCCTGATGGCTTTACTAAAACCCTGGCTGAGTTAACGCTGGCTGAAAAAAATGGAATAAGTCATCGATCAGTAGCGGTAAAAGAATTGCAGCGTTTTCTTAACACCCTTCAAAATCATTAGCTCGTTTTGTTTCCGATTGCTACATTCTTCGGATCAATTAGTCTTAAGTGCTTATCTTTACCGAACGCATGGTACTGCCGCCAGTCGTCAAATCTAATTCCACGCCTGCACCCACTCCACAAAAGTGGCGCGTTTACCTGCGCAACACTGTCTACATCATTACAGCATTATTGATATTTCTTTTTTCGCTGGACCTGATGATTGCAGCCTTGCAACACGCGGGAAAGTCAATTACAGATGTTATCATCTTGGCCACGTCAAATCCTTTTACGGGTCTATTCATCGGCCTGCTGTTTACGGCCATTATTCAAAGCAGTTCGGTAACAACATCTATGGTGGTGGCATTAGTTGCTACCGGATCTATTTCATTGCAAGGTGCTGTACCAATTATTATGGGTGCCAATGTGGGTACTACCATTACAAGTACCATCGTGTCTTTAAGTTTCATCACCAAAAAGAAGGAGTTTAGCCGTGCGGTGGCCGCAGGTACTTACCACGATTTTTTCAACATTTTGACAGTTGTAATTTTGTTTCCGCTGGAGTATTACTTTGGCTTCTTATCAGGCCTTTCGCAGACAATAGCCAACTTGTTTTTTATGCAGCCCATCGTCAACACTAGCTCGCAGATATCATGGTTTGCAATATTGTTTGATCCCACCATACAATGGTTAGTAAAAAACATGTCGAACAGCTTCTGGACTGTGTTAATGGCAATATTCCTACTGTTTGGATCCATCGTATTTTTTAGAAAGATTATTACCAATATCTTGGGTCTTACTTCACCGGGCAGGTTTCAGCGATTTTTTTTCAAAAGCACCATCAAGTCTTTTGGCTGGGGATTGCTCACCACGGCTGCGATCAGGTCAAGTACCGTTACTACTTCGTTAGTTGTACCGCTTGTAGCAAAGAAGGTGGTCAAATTAAAAGCAGCCGCTCCTTTCATCTTGGGTGCGAACATCGGTACTACCATTACAGCATTCATTGCATCGAGTTTCAATTCAAACGCTGCCATAAGTATTGCATTGGCTCACTTTCTTTTCAACTTGATCGGTGTGGTTATCTTTCTACCCACTCCTTACATAAAAGAAATCCCGATAAGGCTTGCCAATAAGCTAGGCAAGTTAACAATACGCTATCGTTTGGCTGTTTTCTCTTATGTACTGATGACCTTTTTTGTCATACCGTTTACTCTTATTTTCTTGAGCCGGAATCTAGAAAAGTTTCAAGCAGATAGCCACGAAAAAACAAGGGCAGGCAATATAAAGGCAATTCATTTTCGTGTTGAACATCCACCAAAAAAATAGACCCCTCGATACTCCAATAATAGTACTTGCTCAGCGATAGCTAACAGCATTTTACTTTTTAGGAGTGTCGTATCTTTGTTGGAAAAAAGTTTCCCTTTGGAAAACCTTAGCCACTACATCGAACACACCAACCTAAGCCCAACCCTCACCATCAAAGACATCGATAAGTTGGTGGAAGAGGCAAAGCAATTTCAGTTCTTGGGAGTTTGCGTCCCTCCGTTTTGGGTGAAGCGTGCGCAACGCGAAATCGGCAAAGAGAAAATTCTGCTGGTAACGGTGGCCGGATTTCCATTAGGCTACTCCATGACGGAAACCAAACTCGATGAAATCAAGCGCGCGATTGACAATGGTGCCGATGAAGTGGACGTGGTGTGGAATGTAACTTCGTTTAAAACGGGTATTCCGTGGACAAAAATCGAAATTGCTAAGTGTAGTAAACTCACACACGACCTCCAGAAGATTTTAAAAGTAATTATTGAAACTGCTTACTTAAGCGATCAAGAAATTATGGAAGCCTGTAAACTCTGTGCGGATGCAGGAGTCGACTTCGTAAAAACATCCACAGGCTTTGCACCAGCAGGGGCTAAAGTAGAACACATCGAACTGATGCGTAAATCCCTTCCGCCACAGGTAGGCATTAAAGCTTCCGGTGGAATCAAAACCAAAGAACAAACGTTGTCACTCATCCACGCAGGTGCAGATCGAATTGGTACTTCATCGGGAGTGAAGATAGTGGCTGAATAGTTCTCCACGCAAAGTCGCGAAGCGCGCAAAGAATACAAGGGCAATTTACTTTGCAACTCTGCGCCTTTGCGTACAATCATAAAGTTTATCCAAAGCCAAAAACTCGTAACTTTCCCTTTCCAAAACCAACTTTCATGAGCGATTTTTTATCTACCCTCTTCCCCACAGAAAAAGACATCCCAACGCAATACAACTTACCCGCCTTTCAAGAGCAACGCGAATACTTGATTAATGGCGAATTGAAAATTTGGCGAGGCACTTTAAATCAAGTAGCGAGTCCTGTGTTTCTCAAAGTAGAGAACAGCTATCAGCAAAAAATAATCGGAAGCACTCCCCTACTCACCAAGCTTGAAGCTTTGCAGGCGCTAGACGCTGCAGTGAAGGCTTACGACCTCGGTCACGGTGCGTGGCCTACCATGAGCGTGACAGAACGCATCGAACATGTAGAAAAGTTTTTGAAAGCCATGCGCCTAAGGCGAGATGAAGTAGTAAAGCTACTTATGTGGGAGATTGGCAAGTCGCTGAAAGATTCGGAGAAAGAATTTGACCGTACGTGCGATTACATTAACGATACTATTAAAGCACTCAAAGACCTCGATCGTAATTCGGCAAAGTTGGTTGAAGAGCAGGGTTTTATGGCACAAATTAGACGAGTACCATTGGGTGTTGCGTTGTGCATGGGACCGTTCAATTA
>JBJTHA010000411.1:0-8917 GCA_046094265.1 Cytophagales bacterium | reverse complement strand
ATATAATAGGCGATATTGTGCCACCGAACCTAAGCGCTATTAACGTGATTTCGAGTTCACAGATTGACCTACTTTTCAGTGAAAACTTGGAGAATACTTCAGCACAAAACACAGCAAATTATTTTGTGGGCAACAGTATTGGAAACCCTACTTCGGCTGTACTGCAGGCTGACTTAAAAACAGTGCGGTTGACTTTCGCAAATCTATTTGCAAATGGTGTTGGGCAACAACTCACGCTGAGTGGCATCAAAGATTTAGCCGGCAACGCAATGGTAAGTTTCACCCAAAATTTTATGTTCTTTCAGGCCACTCCAACTAAAAACAAAGACATCATCATTACGGAGATATTTGCCGATCCCAATCCACAGGTAGGTTTGCCCGATGCGGAGTATATCGAGATATTCAACCGAAGTTCAAACCCTATTGACCTCAACGGGTGGAAACTTTCAGACGGAACCTCTGCGGCTACCTTTGCTTCGCAAATCATCTTGCCCAACGAATATTGGATTGTGACTGCCTCATCATCGGTTTCAAAATTTACTTCGCTCGGCAAAACCATTGGCCTCGCCAATTTTCCCAGTCTCAATAATGACGGTGACATTTTAACGCTACGCACCTCTACTATAATCGATTCAGTTAATTACAACGCAACTTGGTACAAAGATGAAGACAAAGCGAACGGTGGGTGGTCGCTCGAAATAATTGATCCAAATAATGTATGCGGAGATGCCAACAATTGGGTGGCCGCCATTGATCCAAAAGGTGGAAGCCCCGGAAAACAGAATTCCGTTTTTGCTAACAAGCCCGATGTTGAAGGTCCGAAATTACTTTCTATCGTTGCCAACCCAACTCAGCTTGTTTTGTCATTTAACGAACGACTGGAAAAACCACTTGGCCTCGTTTCGATCAGTATCATTCCCACATTGACAATTGGCAATCTAGGCCTGAATAACGCAGCCTTAACGGAAATCAAAATCAATCTCACCCAACAGGTGGCAAATCGCCAGCTCTACAACCTTCAAATCGCGAACCTGCGCGACTGCGCTGGCAACTCCATACAATCAGAATTTAGTCAGCTCGCTTTTGCATTGCCAGAGGCAGCCGATAGTTTGGATATGATCATCAACGAAGTTTTATTCAATCCGCGCCCAGGTGGTGTAGACTTTGTTGAAGTGTACAACAAGAGCGCAAAGTATATCAACTTAAAAGATTTTCGTTTGGCTAATTTGGAAAATGGCGTTATCAAAAATTCGAAGACGGTTAGCGGTGATTTGATTTTGGCACCTTTGGCATACGTAGTCTTTACCCCTGACCCCGTTTCGCTAAAGGCCCAATACTTACATGGAATTGAAAGGACTTTTTTAAAAACCGACTTACCGAGCTTGAACGATGATGAGGGAACTATTTCGTTGGTCAGTTCGCAGAATAAAATGTTAGACGCTTTTGCCTACTCTGACAAAATGCATTCTTCTTTTTTGAAAGATACCGAGGGCGTTTCTTTGGAGCGGATTTCCATCGCACAAAACACCAACGATGCCAGCAATTGGAAATCCGCCAGCTCTAATGCAGGCTTTGCCACACCGGGTTTTATTAACTCTAACTCTCGCCCCCATAACTTCGTAAATGAAAACGCGGTGAACATAGAACCAGAGATATTTTCTATTCAACAACCCGGGCAAGACTTTTCGAAAATCCATTATAAGTTTAACCAAAGCGGTTGGGTGGGCAATATTAAGATTTTTGACCAGCAGGGCAGGCTCATCAAAACAGTGGCCAACAACGAAACGCTCGCATATGAAGGATTCTTTCGGTGGGATGGCGACCAAGAAGACGGCACTAAAGCCAGAGTCGGCTACTACACAATTTGGTTCGAGGTATTCGATAATACGGGCAACATCCAAACATTTCGAAAGCGCGTGGTAATTACCGTCCGGTAAACAACTGTAAAAGACCATTTTTGCCCAAAATCATTCTTTTTTCAGTTGGGAATTAATGCTACCATATTTTTTGTTATGAGTGCTACACTCTATTTTTGCAAATCTTTTTCCAAACCCTAAAAGGAGAACTTATATGGCGAAATCAGTTAAGAAAAAAGCAGCGAAACAGGCTAACAAAGCCAAGAAAGTAGCGAAAGCACCCACCAAGAAAGTGTTTGCAAAAGCCAAGCCTGCAAAATCACCAAAAAAAGCAGCCCCTAAAGTTGCGGCTAAGCCCGCGAAGAAAGAAAAGCCGGTGAAGGCAACTGCAAAAAAAGAAGCCAAAGTGGTTGTTAACACATCAGAAGTTAGAACTTCGAAACCAGCGGCACCTCCCTTAAAGTTGTCGCCATCGCAATTGAATATCTTTCCGATTTTGAATCAGCGCCCCATCGCGCACAAACCAGCAAAGCCTTCTACCACTTCAGACGACAAGACGCGCTACAGCGATGAAGAGTTGAAAGAGTTTGAAGTGATGATTAAAGAGAAATTGGAAAAGGCGAAAGAAGAGTTTAAGATTTTGAAAGACACGCTCACACGAACTAACGAAGAAGGTACAGACAGCACATCAGGCGGAAATACCAAGGTGTTGGAAGATGGCGCGGAAACTGCAGAGAAAGAAAACTTGAGCCAACTGGCCGCACGCCAGCAGAAGTACATCACCAATTTGGAGAACGCACTAATTCGCATTAAAAATCGCACCTACGGCATTTGTTCGGTTACCGGCAAGTTGATTTCGAAGGAGCGCTTGATTGCCGTGCCGCACACCACGCAGTCTATTGAGGCTAAGATGATGAAGCAAGACTAAAAGCATTTACGATTGACGATTTGTGATTTACGAGTTGTTTATAATCAAAGAATCAAAAATCTCAGATCAAAAATCAAAAATTGAAGAATGGATTTTCTACAGAACCATATAGAGGCACTCGTATTTTGCTCGCCTACCGCCACCAAAGTAGCAGACTTGAAAGCGTGTCTTTCGGAAATGTTCAATGCGGATGTGCCCGAGACTGACATCGAAGCAGCCCTACAGCGGATTGATCAAAAGTTTCAATCAGAAGATTTTTCATTTCAACTTAACAAAAGTGCGGGCGGCTATCAGTTTTTGACCAAACCAGCATACCAAACAAGCATTGGCATCATGCTAAAGCAGCAATCCAAAAAACGATTGTCTACCTCAGCCATGGAGACCCTTTCGATCATTGCCTACAAGCAGCCTATTTCAAAAACAGAAGTGGAGAACATTCGTGGAGTCAACTGCGACTACGCGATGCAAAAGCTGCTGGACAAAAGCCTGATCGAAATTCAAGGGAAAGCCGATACCATCGGGCGGCCGATTTTGTATGGCACTAGCCCGAAGTTCATGGAATATTTTGGCATCAACGACATTAGCGAACTGCCTACGCCCAAAGACTTCACCAACGAGGTGAACACCATTGGTGAAGCACCCGAAAACTGATTACCTAATCATCCAAGTGAAAAAAAATTCGCACCGTCTGCCTCAAAACTTTTGAAGGTAGCACGTGACATTAACTTATTCAACAATAAAAACGTACATTGGCTGTACAACGGCCTAACAACACAACACAGTATGGGAAAACGACCGCGCTCAAACAGATCATCATTCGGCAAGCGCACTGATGCCGAAAAAGAATTTCGCAGCAACAGGCGTAACCGTGGCAGCGAAGAAGGATCAAGCGATAAAAGGCCGCGATCGTTCTCTGGTCGCAATCATTTTGAAAAGCCCGCGGGCGAACGAAGGGAGTTTAGACGAGGAGATGACGAAAGGCCACGCAGATTTACACGCCATGAGGATACAGAGCGACCTGGGCGCACCTCCCATGGTGATAACTCAGAAAGACCAAAGCGTTTCGCGCGCAAAGGCGATTCAGACAGGCCTAAAAGGTTTGACTCCGACTCCACCCGAAAGGAGGGAGGCGAACGCAAGCTACCATTTAAACGTGATACGTTTGGAGATAACCGCGAGCGACCTAAGCGCTTCTCAAGAGACGGAGATACCGAACACTCCAAACGGTTTGGTACGGGATTCAACCGCAGAGAAGACGGAGAGCGCAAGTCGTTTAGACGAGAGTCTTTTGGTGACTACCGTGAGAAACCCAACCGTTTTTCGAAATCAGATGATAAGCTTGTTGATAAACCTTTTGAACGTAAGAAATCTAGCGATGACCGCGAGCAACCCCGAAAGTTCTCACGGGCAGACGTAGTCAAAAGGTCGGGCGATGAACCGAATGAAAGCAAGCCACGGAGATCATTTGTAGATGCCAAGAAGATGGATCGCAGAAAGCCTGCAGGTGAGTATGTAGAAACACCTAAAAACCCCGAGGGTCTGATTCGCTTGAATAAGTTTATTGCTAATAGTGGTGTAGGCAGTAGGCGCGATGCAGACGAGCTCATCAAAATGGGGTTGATTAGCGTAAATGGTGTAACCATTACCGAAATGGGTCACAAAGTGAAACCTACAGACGATGTGCGTTATGAAGGCAAGAAGCTAAACGCTGAAAAACCCGTTTACATTTTGTTGAACAAGCCAAAAGGCTTTATCACCACCACTGAAGATCCGGAGGAGCGCAAAACCGTCATGAGCCTGGTTGCAAGCGCCACTAAATCGCGGATCTACCCTGTAGGCAGATTGGATAGAAACACCACTGGCCTATTGTTGCTGACCAACGATGGCGACTTGGCCGATAAGCTCACACATCCTTCGTACAATGCAAAGAAAGTCTACAAAGTGGAACTTGATCGGCCATTGTCGAAGGGCGACTTCGAAAAGATTCAGGAAGGCGTGCGCTTGGAAGAAGGGAAAGCAATGGTAGATGACGTGGCCGTTGTGAGTGACGATAAAAAGACCGTGGGCATCGAAATACATATTGGCTGGAATCGCATCGTGCGCAGGATATTTGAAGCGCTTGGGTACGATGTTGTAAAGCTAGACCGTGTAGTCTATGCCGGGTTAGACAAAAGAGACCTGCCCCGTGGCGAGTGGCGCTTTTTGAAGCCAGAAGAGGTGATTAATTTGAAGCATTTGAGCAAGTAGCTTTATCCGCTAAACTTTCATACACTTATGGTATTGATTGCTTATAATTGCCTTAAAATTATAGGCAATGAGAAAGGTCATTTTAGCAGCGTTTTTGGTTTTTTATTTTTCGCAGATAGTTGCACAACGGCAAGAAGGCGACTCTTGGGCAAAAGTCAAGTCTTCTGGAAGTGGCACCTTGGCCGTACTTTACTATGAACAGGCTGGGTTAATACAAGATGTCAATGGCAAACCACAAGGGCTTTGCGTAAACATCTTAAATGACTTCGTGGCATTTGTTCAAAAAAAGTATAGTAAAAACGTAACCATTCAATATATCGGTAAAGAACCAGTATTCAGCAAGTTTTTGGCAACCACTGAAAAAAGTCCAAATTTGCTGGGAGTTACTAACGTAACCATTACGGAAGAGCGCAAAAAGGTATTGAAATTCACGCCTCCGTTTATCTCTAACCCCATTGTGCTACTTACTCATAAAGACGCTCCTGTTGTTTCCTCGTTTGCTGAAATTTCAAAAAAACTCGATGGCTATTCAGCAGAAATTATTGGCGGTAGCACACACGTAAAATTTATTAACACAATCAAAAAAGAAAACTGGCCAAACTTGACGATCACCTGGGGACCTTCCGGGCCTGAGATTTTGAAGAAAATAGTAGCCGATTCTAAGCTATTCACAATTCTTGACTTTACGGAGTTTGTTGACGCCAACCGCAAACGCTTACCTGTGAAAAAACAGAACGTGGACTTTGGTGACCCCGAACAGTTGGCGTTCGCTATGGCGAAACAAAATGATTGGGACGAGCCGTGGAAAGCCTTTATGACTGACGAATACCGAAAGAGCCCACAATACAGAAAATATGTTTCGGATAATCTGGGCATGGCCTTTTTAAGCGTGTTGAAATAACGTTACTTATCGGTGAACATTAGACCAGCTAAAATTACTACGAATGACGATTAAAAATCTACTGTGTTTTTTGGTGTTACTGCCGTGTAGTTATTTATCATTTAGTCAGCGCACCGAGGGCGACACTTGGGCAAAAGTGAAGGCACAAGGAAGTGGCACTTTGGCGATTTACTATTCTGAGCAGGGTGGCCTGATCGAAGATATAAACGGAAAACCAGCGGGGCTTTGTGTAGAAATTCTGAAGGACTTTGTAGAGTTTATCAAAAAAAAAAATACAACAAAAAAATAGCCCTTCAATATGTTGGTAAAGAAACGGTGTTTGCTGATTTTTTAACCACCGTACAAAAGAGTAATCACTTATTGGGCGTAACCAACGTAACCATTACCGAAGAGCGAAAAAAGGTTTTAAAATTTACTCCTCCATTCATCTCTAACCCTGTGGTATTGCTTACGCACAAAGATGCCCCGACCGTTAACTCCATGGTGGAACTGCCCAGCAAACTGGCGGGCTTTACTGCTGAGATATTGGGCGGCAGCACGCATGAAAAATACATCAATAAAATAAAGAAAGAAGGCTGGCCAAACCTCACGGTTACGTATGGTTCCTCCGAAATAGAAATCTTCAAGAAAATCACGGCTACCTCAAAGATTTTCACAATACTGGATTTTACTGAATTTGTAAACGCCAATCGTAAACGCATTCCCATCAAAAAACAAAATGTAGACTTGGGCGACCCCGATCAGTTGGCATTTGTAATGCCGAAACAGAGCGATTGGGGCGAGCCTTGGAAAGAGTTTTTGACGGATGAATACCGTAGGAGTCCACAATACCGAAAAAAAGTATCCGACCATTTAGGCATGGCTTTTTTAAGTGTACTGAAGTAATTGTTGGCTCGAAAGTGCTAAAGGCACCCGACAAAAGATGCCTTTTTTAATGCCATCCGTGTAAATTGTGTCACCGTTCTGACCTTAAATCGTATATTAGATTTTCAACCCAATAAATTATGAATAAATCCATCATTACGCTGCTGCTTTGCTTGGCCGCGATGATTGTTTTCTCGCAAGAAAAGAAAGAGGTTAAACCCGACTCAACCAAAAAAGAAAAACCCAAGAAGAAAAAAGACCTACCGCTGGAAGTGGGCAGGCGCATTCCCGTAAAAACCAACGAAGGCACTTGGATGTCGCTGGACGTAAGTCCCGATGGCAAAACCATTGCCTTTGATTTCTTAGGCGACATTTACACGATGTCTATTGCGGGAGGCAAACCTACACCTTTCACACAAGGTATGGCGTTTGATTCGCACCCCAAGTTTAGCCCAGACGGTACCAAGCTTTTATTTTTGTCTGACCGCAGTGGTGGCGACAACATCTGGTGGTTTTCACTCGACAAAAAAGATTCGCTTCAGGTAACAAAGGGCAACACCGATCATTACCAATCTGCCGAGTGGACTCCTGATGGAAATTATATTGTAGGTGCGCGCGGCACGCGCAACTTAAAATTGTGGATGTTCCACCGAGAGGGCGGATCGGGTGCACAGTTAATCTCAAAACCCGATAACCTAAAAACAGTAGAGCCTGCCTTTGGTCCGGATGGCCGCTACATTTGGTTCGCTCACCGCAACAGTGCTTGGAACTACAATGCGCAACTTCCGCAATACCAGATAGCCGTGTACGACCGCGAGACGGGTGAATTTGACACACGTACGCAGCGCTACGGTTCGGCATTTACACCTACCCTCTCGCCCGATGGTAAGTGGCTGGTGTATGGCACCCGTTACAATGATCAAACTGGTCTAGTATTGCGAGATTTAAAAACTGGCGATGAAAAATGGCTTGCTTATCCCGTACAGCACGATGAACAAGAATCTATCGCTCCGCTGGGTGTATTGCCTGCCATGTCCTTCACGCCCGATAGCAAAGAAGTGGTGGCTTCGTATGGCGGCAAGTTTTACCGCATTCCGGTGGCGGGTGGCGATGCCATCAACATCCCATTTGAAATAGAAACAGAATTTTTGGTAGGCCCGGCTGTAAATTTTAACTACCCCATCAAAGACGAGAAAGAATTCACGGTAACGCAACTACGAGATGCCGTAGTTTCGCCCGATGGTAAGCAGGTTGCCTTTACTGCATTGAATCGATTGTATGTTTACGATTTGCCCAACGGAACACCTAAACGAGTGACGAACAATAATTTTACAGAGGCACAGCCCACTTGGAGCCCCGATGGCAGCCAGTTGGCATGGGTAACTTGGGAGAACAACGGTGGGCATCTTTACAAAAAGAATTTAAAAATAAAGGATGCCAAAATCATACGATTGACAACGAGCCCTGGATTGTACACCGAGCCCGCGTGGTCCTTTACTAACAATCGAATTGTTTTTTTCAGAGGCGCAACCCAAACATTCAAAGATGCACCCGACCCTTTCTTCAACGGGGCACAAGAAGATTTGCTTTGGATACCTGCTGACGGTGGGAACGTGAACTTCATCGCAAAAGCGAAAGGAAGAAGCAATCCACACTTCACAAAAAATGACGACAGAATTTATCTATACCATGGAAAGAATGGGTTGGTATCAGTGCGGTGGGATGGCACCGATGAAAAGGGGCATTTAAAAGTAAGTGGCATCACTGTATACGGTTCAATTATGATGGAAGAGAACTGCATGCTGAAGCAAACTGAGATGGAGCCGGCCCAAGAGCCATCGATTGCCGATGTAGTTTTGATTGCGCCAGAAGGTGACAAAGCGTTGGCAAAAGTGCATAATGAAGTGTACGTGGTAACCATTCCAAAAACTGGCGGAGAAACACCAAAAATTTCAGTGGCGGATGCTGAGAAGGCACAGTTCCCCGCACGAAAATTGACCAAACTTGGGGGCGAGTTCCCAAGCTGGGGGCGCGATTCGAAAAACGTCTATTTCACATTAGGAAACGCATTCTTTAGCTATCATTTGGATTCTGCAAAAATGACGGAGGACGCATTGCGGA
>JBJTHA010000410.1:0-3413 GCA_046094265.1 Cytophagales bacterium | reverse complement strand
TGGTCGGCATGCAAGATTAAAAGTTTATCAAGTGCACTAGCCACCACCGGATCAACTTCATACTGCTCTGCCGGCAGGGCATAAAGCATTTTCAAAAAACGGGCCGTATAATTAAGGGAATTATCGGGGTAATTGACGGGGTGCCCCATTGCATTTTTGTAAGCCCATGCAGCGAAGGTTGGCATTTTTGCCAGCGAACGAACAATGCTTAGGTACACACCTTCTGCCGATCGGTTGGGGTCTAATGATTCGGGATAGAAAGCCGTCTGCGCGCAAAACATAGATGCCAAAACGCCCATGGGGTGCGAGGAGGAGGGAAATCCGTCCAAGATTTTCTTGATGTCTTCGTGCACCATCGTATGGCGCTTAATGTCGTCTGAAAACTTATCCAGTTGATCTTTCATCGGTAGTTCCCCAAAAATCAAAAGGTAGGCTACCTCTAGAAAAGTGGAATGGGCGGCCAACTCCTCTATGGAATAACCACGGTGGCGCAGAATCCCTTTGTCGCCATCCAAAAAGGTAATTGCACTTTTAGTAGCACCTGTGTTTTTGTATCCGAAATCGAGGGTAATGGCACCCGTTTCTTCTAACAAGTTGCCGATGTCAATAGCAACTTCGTTTTCGGTGCCTTCCACAACTGGCAGTGTATAAGATTTTCCATCTAAAATAAGTTCTGCTGTTTTGGCCATAAATAATAAGTTATGCTTTTGGTCTAAAGATATATTGCGATCATTTGCTAAACAATCAATTCCAAATTTTGATGTCGAATTTTAAAAATTAGTTCCAGAATTTGGTCGCCCGCTTAGTTATTGCCTAAAATCAACGGTAATCCGTCTTTGCCCGACCCAACCACAATTACCTTGGCGTTGGGCGATTTTGCAAGTTCCAACGTAGCCTCTATACCTCTCATTTTCAATAGTTTGTCTGAAAGGGAGTTATTTATAATATTATTAGCCCGAGCCTCACCTTCTGCTTGGATACGCTTGCGCTCTGCCTCGCTTTTTTCCTTGTCTAGCCGGTATTGATAGGCCAGTGCTTCTTGCTGCTGCTGGAGCTTGTTTTCAATAGAGGTGCGGATTTGGTCGGGTAGTTTAATGGAGCGAATGAGAATGTCGATAAAATTGACATAGTTAGCTTTGAATTTCTTTTCAGTTTCCAATTTAATTGTGGCTTCTACTTCGGCACGCTTGGTAGAGTAGATTTCTTCTGCTGTAAACTGCGCCATAATTTGCCTGGTGATGGATCGCGCCTCAGGCGTTACAAACCGAGCTTGGTACTCACCTTTAAACTTTTCGTGCAGGTAGCCGATTTTGTCAATTTGTGGCGAAAAGCGCACGGTAACATCCACGTGAATGGGCAACCCGTTCTTATCAGTGATGTCCATGTTCTCATCCGATGAAATTTCAGACACATCATAAATTGTTTTTTCATTCCAAGGAGCTTTTAAATGTGTTCCCGGGCCTATCACATCATCCTTATCTAACCCCTTGCCAAAAGGGTAGAATATTATAGCTTTTTCGGATGGACCAACGTCATATAGCAAGTTTGATGACAAGGCCAGCAGCACAAAAAAGGCCACTATGCCCAAAATGATAAAAGGTAGTTTTTGGTTGTTCATAGTTGAATTGGTTTACTATTTTTTTTCTGTCCCCTCTTGTCGGGGTAGCCCTAGCAATTTTCCGATAATCAGCATGCCATAGAGCCCGCCCCAAACGGCTTCCATAATACTAATGTTTCTAATAAGCCGGGTAGGAGTTAGCCCGGAGTCTACTCCGCCCAGTATGCTAAAACTATACGTTACACACTCGGCATAGTTGGGTAAGCCAAGTTCAATAGGCACACCTAAACTACCTGGCTCTGCAATGGATATCAAATCGTAAAGGCTACCGAATGAAATGCCAATCATTAAAAAAACGCACGCTGCACCCCAAAGTTTGTCGGGCGTCATATAGCTGCCTGAGAAAATATCGCGTATTGCGAAGCCAATAACGGTTACTTCAATCGGGAATAAAAGACTGTGGATTGTGAGCAAATAAGCCTGACGATTATTTACCTGTAGAATTTGATAATATGGAAACTCTACCAGTATGCCAACTACCACAATGCAGACCAGCACGACCAGGTAGGTAATTACTAACAGGCGATTGCTCGTAAAGTTGCGGAGAAGATCCCAGAGCAAAAACGCATACAGTGCACCAAAAAATGAAAAAACAGAGATAATGAATTTTGAGCTTTCGCTTTTTGAGTTGGTCAATAGCGGCTCTGATAATACCAAGCCGGTGGTCACGATTACGATTTGCAGCACAACGATATTACGATAGTCTTTAGCCTTTTCTTTTTCGAGGTCTAAAGCACTGAGAATGTTAAGGAGTGTAAAATTAAACATGCGAAAGCCATACAAAAGTAACAGACTGCAAGTGTGCCTTTGGCCGTGTGCAAAAAAAAGGCGATGTGTGTTCCATCGCCTTTCTCAATCTCAATGAGTGAGAAGAGAACTTACATGCCAGAGCCACTGTCGGTGCCAGAACTGCTGGGGCTTTCAGGAAAGGACGTTGTATCTGCTGTAGGTACTAACAAAGTAGGTTCGGGCACAGAAACCGGTGCTGGTTTAGGCGCGGCAGGTTTCTTCTTGGGAGCGGCCTTTTTCACCACTTTTTTGGTTACTTTTTTAGTAACTTTTGCAGCCTCTTTGGCCGATTTTTTAGCTACTTTTTTCATTGTTTTTTTAGCCGACTTTTTGGCGGGTTTCGATGCCTTCTTACCCGCCTTCTTAGCTTTCTTTGCCATAGTATGGTTGTTTTTTTATTGGGGTTACAGCTGATGTTGAATAGCATTTAAAGTTAAAAAAACTTCTTCACCATTCGCAAATATTACGCCTACAAATTTCCGCTTGTGGCGCCAGCCAACGGTTAGTCCACGTTTGTTGGTACACTCTCCTGTTCTTTTTTGTGCCATTTGATGTCCCACAGAAATGAAATTTGAAAAAAGTTTTTCCCTGTCTCATCTATCAAACGGTAATCGAATTGATGGAGAACGCCAGCCTGCAAGCTAAACGTATTAGTGAGCTGGTAGCCTGCCCCAAAGTAGAATCGCAGTCGCTCAAAATACCCAGGGGTGTCAGTAAAAAACAACTCGCCTGACATTGATAAATAGGGTGTTTTAGGACCCACTTTCGCAGCTTTGATGGGGATGACGGCTTGAAGCCTATACCTTAAGCGGTTGCGGTAGCCATTTTGAGTAAACCGCTGTTCTGCCCGATAGCGATGTTCAAATTTGATGTGCTTTAAGTATTGACTCATAGTGAGTTGCTGAAAAAGCCTGAACTCATCGCTGGCTTTTGGGGTAATAAAATCACCTCCAGCCCGGTAAGTGTCATACTTACCGCCCGCTATAGCTACAGAAAAGTTCTTATC
>JBJTHA010000409.1:0-3135 GCA_046094265.1 Cytophagales bacterium | reverse complement strand
GTTGAAACAGTTGGTTGTTTACGTTTGCTATGTTGGGGTTGCTGAGTTCGGGGTTTGGATCAATGATTCTTTCCCCTTTGTTAGAAAACACGTTGATGGTTAGCAGATCGTTTTTCTGGATTACATAATTTTTTTCTACTCCTGCCGCTTCGCGTTTAAACACTTCTGGTTTTGCCTGCTGGGTGGCTTTGAACATGATGTTCTTTTTGTATGAGCCACACGAGACGAGCAGAGTTATTGCAGAGAGAGTGAGGTATCGAACAATACACATTTTAACAAATTAACTCCAAGATAATGACTTTTTTGAATCTGCTGATTAGTTTGTAATGGGTTTGTTACAAACCGTGTATGGTTTGCATATACTTTTCTACAACTATCTTCTCGTCAAACTCGATCTCCATTTTTGCTCGCCCGTTCTTGCCCATTTGGCGCAACGTGTCATCGTCAAAGTTTGCCATCTGTTCCATTTTGGCCGCCAAGTCGTCTGCATCCTTGATCTTACATAGCAACCCGTTAAACCCATGCTCTACTACGTGATGGCAACCGGGCACATCAGTAGTTACAATTGGCTTGGCAGAGCTTGATGCTTCAAGTAAGGTGCGCGGTGTTCCTTCGCGATAAGAAGGAAGAACCACACAATCAGCAAAGGAAATAAAAGGGCGCACATCTCTGCTCGCGCCTAAATACTCGATAGTGCCACTTTGCACCCACTCATCAACGAGTCGCACATCAATGCTGCGCTTGTGTTGGGGGTCTTTCGCGCCTAAAACTTGAAAACGAGCTTGCAATCCCTTTGCCTTTAACTTCTTAACGGCTTCTATGAATTCCAAAATGCCTTTGTCGGTGATTAACCTAGAAACAAACAAAAAAGTGAATGGGCTATTGCGTTTGAAGTCGATATATTTAAAATGGTTCAAATCAATTCCCGAACCCGGCAACAGATCACAAATTTCCTCTTTAATCAACTTGCGATTTACAAAAAGATTCAAGTCGTCAGGGTTTTGAAAGAAGACCTTTTTTGGATACCGAAACGCAAGTCTGTACAGGGCAATGGCAAACTTAGAAATGACAGTCTCTTTCAAAAAAATAGTACCTAACCCGCAAACATTGTTTACAACGGGTATTTTCAAAATGGCAGCTGCCAATGTTCCATATACATTAGGTTTAATAGTGTAGTGCAAAATGATTTCCGGCATTGTTTTTCGATAGATACGGAAAAGCTCAAAAATCAACGCGAAATCTTTGATGGGATTTGCTCCGCGGCTGTCCATACGTACATCGTGGTGGATGCAGCCAATATCTTTCAAATGCCGGGTGTAGTCATCTTGGGGGGCAACAGTGTGAACCTCATGACCGTGAGCCATCAGTGCTTTGATAAAATTCAGCCTGAAGTTATAGATGTTCCAGGACGTGTTTAACACAACTGCTATTCTCATTAGCCAACTCGGGCCGTAACCATTAGGCCAGTTATATGATGTAGGTTTACTCCAAACGATCAAACTTGCTCAAAATGCAAGTTTTATTTTTCAATAAGCACAAAGCTAACAAAAACATTCGGCCTTAGAAACCTAATAATTAAGAAATTACCTTTGTGGCTATGGGATATAAAAGAGCAATTTTAGTAGCACTGGCCGATTCGAAAACACCGCCTGAACAAACGGTTGAGCATTTAGATGAGCTGGCGTTTTTAGCCGAAACAGCCCACATTCAAGCCATTGGCAGGTTTGTGCAGAAACTGCCACACCCCGATGTACGCACCTTTGTGGGCAAGGGCAAACTGGAAGAGATTAAGCAACTTGCTTTCCGCGAAGATGTGGACAACCTAATTTTTGATGACGATCTCAGCCCATCGCAATTGCGCAACCTCGAAAAGGAATTGAACCCGGCAAATCGCGAAGACTACAAAGTGCGTGTGTATGATCGCAGTCTACTTATTTTAGATATCTTTTTGATGCGCGCTCAAACGGCCCAAGCCAAAACACAGGTTGCGTTGGCCATGAACCAATACTTATTGCCAAGGCTTACGCGGATGTGGACGCACTTAGAGCGGCAGCGTGGTGGCACTGGCTCGCGTGGAGGAGCTGGTGAAAAAGAAATTGAAACCGACCGAAGGATTATCAAAAACCAGATTTCGGTTTTGAAGGAAGACCTCAAAAAGATTGATAAACAGCGCATCACCCAGCGCAAGTCCCGACTAAGTTCGGTACGGGTTGCGTTGGTGGGCTATACCAATGTGGGTAAGTCTTCACTGATGAATGTACTTTCAAAAGCGGATGTGAAGGCGGAGAACAAGTTGTTTGCCACCGTAGATGCCACGGTGCGCAAGGTGGTGATTGGCGATATTCCCTTTTTACTTTCTGATACGGTTGGGTTTATCCGAAAACTACCCCACCATTTGATTGAATCTTTCAAATCCACTTTGGATGAAGTGCGCGAAGCCGATATTTTACTGCATGTGGTAGATGCCGCGCACCCCTTCCACGATAACCACATAGAAGTAGTGCGCCAAACCCTTGCCGAGATTGGTGCGGGAAATATCCCCACGGTGTTGGTACTCAACAAAATTGATTTGTTGATAAAGGAAGAAGTAGACTTCGACCAATTGAAAGGGTATTACCGAGAGAAAGGTTTTGAGGATGTGGTATTTGTTTCTGCGTTATCGAAAGAGAACCTACAGCAGTTTAGGCAAATCATTTTCAACATGGTGCGCAAAAAGCACTTACAGATTTACCCGAATTATGTTGTATCTGATCAGGTTCTATACGTTGGTGAGAAATTTTGAAAACTGATTAAATAAATTGAGCATTTGTTTATCTCTGGTAACGGAAAAAACAGTAAGAGTGTTTTACTTTCCGATACAGCAATCCACAGGAAGATGATCTTAATTTAATAGAATTGTTTTGTCTGCCTTGTGGTACTGTGTGTACTGTTAAATTCTCTTTTACAATTAGCCGGAAACGATAAATCTAAAAGCTTGAACAATGTTTTAGTGTTTAAGAAAATCGAGACATAAAACATTTGTGCCTGCACTTTAAGGCCACCTTTGCGCTTGCCATTTAGCGGATTGCGGCCCACTCCTTTAAAGACATCCACAAACAAGGTAATGGTGGTGGCATCAAAGAGTTTTACGTGGGC
>JBJTHA010000408.1:0-3973 GCA_046094265.1 Cytophagales bacterium | reverse complement strand
GCCTGCATATTTACTACGCCAACTGTAAAACGTAGCTTCGCTTATGCCGTGTTTGCGGCACACCTCTGAAACCTTCTGATCTTGTTGTGACTGTTCGCTGAGTATCCCAATAATCTGGGACTCGGTAAAGCGCATCTTTTTCATTTGATGTTTTTGTTAGGTTAAAGTTAAAAAACTCTATTTTTAACCTGTTCAAAAAAAGCAGCCTAGTACCATGGAAGATATGGACGTGATAATTGACCCACTCAAGCAAGAGCTGATTGTACACCCTGAAAGGCCGTATACACCCAAGATGTCGTTGAAGTAGCTGGAAAAAAGAAGTTCCAATTTTTACCTATCTTCGTCTAACCATTTTTTAAACGTATGAAACGACTACCGCCCATTTTTCGGAACTTCTATTGGGTTACCGGGCTTTGTTTTTTGGTTTGGATGATTTTTTTGGATTCCAATGATTTGATTTCCCGTTTTAAGCTGTCATCAAAACTCCGTTCATTGGAAAATGAAAAAGAATACTACCAAGCTAAAATCACAGAAGTAGAAAAAGACCGCAAAGAGTTGATGACTAACCGGGAGTTGCTAGAAAAATTTGCACGCGAAAAATATTTGATGAAAAAGGAAAAGGAAGACATTTTTATCATTCAAGAAGAGAACTAAAATATAAAGTGCTATGAAAAAGTTCTATATAATGATTTGGATATGTGCGTTAGCTACAGTGAGTTTTGGGCAGCGTCAAATTTCTGATGATACACCAAAGACTTTTAAGGAACGCGGATATTTTGGAGGTGGTTTTGGGCTAAGTGGTGGCCGCGATGCTTTCGGTAACAACTATTTTTTCATAGCCTTGAACCCAATTATCGGATACATGGTAAAGCCTGAATTTTCCGTTGGCAGTGGGCTTAACTGGCAACGAACCAGTTATTCAGATCAAGGAATCAGCTTAGATCAATATGGAGTAAGCCCCTTTGCTCGGTACAACTTTGGCGGACAGCTATTTGGCTATGCCGAATACAATTATATCTCAACTCCCACATTCATCAATCGAAACGAACGCAGAAGCTTTAATCGAATGTTATTAGGTCTAGGTTATTCTCAACCATTAGGGGGTCGTGGGGCAATTAATGCGGTGGCGTTATACGATTTACTCTATAATCAAGCTGATCGAGCCTTCACTTCACCCTGGGTTTTTAGAGTTTTCTTTTCTTTTTAATCAATCCAATCTAGGCTCAGCTTTACGGCTAGTTGCTTTAAATCTTCTACCACTTTTTCGTTGAGCGGTATGCCCTCTTTCCTGAGTTCCTCGCAGGGACACCCGTGATCGGTTTTAGAGGCTGAATAATTTTAACAGGTTTTGCTGTTCGGTGTTAAGGAGAAATAGTCTTGATTCCTTTTGGTTTGAATAGGGTGTTATGATGGTTACCTGGTAAATGGTTTTCAGGATTAAGAAAAACGCCATTTTTAACCCACATTCAAAGATTTTCACTTATTGCACAAAAACCGAGGTAGTCAGAAAACATTTGAAATTTGTCATCTGCGATTTGAGATTGGAAAAATGTCGAAGTGGTGAAATTGGTAAATACGCACGTTTCAGAGGCGTGTGGCGCAAGCTGTGCCGGTTCGAGTCCCGCCTTCGGCACTTAATTCACAACTACCTTTTTCTTAGGTAGCTTTTGCTTCAGGTATAGAAGCATACGATCATATTCCGTGGATTCTTTAGGACTTACTGAAACTTTTTGACCGTCATTAAACTTAATCACCAGTTCTCTATAGACAGAATTATTTCCAGTTTTCACTTGGTTTTCTACCCAAAACTGTACGTTATCAAGTTTGTATTTACGGAACTGCCGCAGTACGGGAAAGTTGACTTCAATTTGGTTGTTGCCCAGTATAAGTACTTTGTACCGCACGAATATCTTGTAAATCACGAATGCGGCTATCGGAAATAATAAACCAATCGTCAAGTAATTGTACCATACACCTTGCGCCTGAATGGCGTATATGTTCATGCCAATGACTATAAAAGTGATTGTGAGAAAGAGTGTAAAAGAAACCAGGGTGCTGGTGATGGGCTTAGATACGATCATTTTCAATAAGTAAAAAGAGCCGAGAATGGGATTTGAACCCACAACCTGCTGATTACGAATCAGCTGCTCTACCCCTGAGCTATCTCGGCAAAGCACGTTACAAAAGTAACATATTCCAAAATTTTTGTTGTTAGTTCAAATGATGTTATGCTTGCTTTCTGCCAATAGTAGATTTAACTTTCATCATGCTTAGCAAGAAATGTAAATATGCCATTCATGCCCTCGTTTATCTGGCTGAAAAATATGACCAGGGACCTGTGCAAATACAAGAGATATCTGATAAAAAAAACATACCCAAAAAATTCTTAGAAGCCATTCTGCTGGAATTGAGGCACTCAAAAATATTGCAAAGCAAAAAAGGTAAAGGGGGAGGCTACTACCTGTACCGCAAGCCAGAGGAAGTAAATTTAGTGGAGGTAATTAGATTAATGGATGGAGCACTGGCTATGTTGCCATGCGTGTCATTGCATTATTACGAGCGATGCGATGAATGCCGAAGTGAAAAAACTTGTGGAATACGCGACAGTTTTATAGGGGTAAGGGACGAAACCTTAAAATTACTTACTAAGAGCACACTCGCTCAAATTATGAAACGCGAGCGCCAATTATCGGAAAATAAAGTAATGAAAAAATAATCTATAATGTCTATTGAATTTATAGACATTTCAAGTTACCTTTGTCAATTAACAAAATAGATTATCCTATGGCAGTAAGGTTAGGAGACACAGCACCAGACTTTGAAGCTGAAACCTCGGAAGGTAAAATCAAATTTCATGAGTGGCTTGGTAACAGTTGGGGCGTATTGTTTTCGCACCCGGCAGATTTTACACCCGTATGTACCACAGAACTGGGTGCTGTGGCAAAATTGAGGGCTGAGTTTGACAAGCGAAATACGAAAGTGGTGGCGTTGAGTGTTGATGGCATCGAGTCACACAAACAGTGGATTGGCGACATCAACGAGACTCAAAATACGGTCGTTAACTTTCCCATAATTGCGGACCCTGAGTTTAAGGTCGCAAACCTTTATGACATGGTGCATCCACAAGTTAGCGATAAGTTTACCGTGCGGTCTGTATTTGTGGTTGGACCTGACAAAAAAGTTAAACTAACGATAACCTACCCAGCATCTACAGGACGAAATTTTGATGAGATATTGCGAGTAATCGACAGCCTGCAATTGACCGCGAACTATAGTGTTGCCACCCCTGCAAATTGGAAACACGGTGAAGACGTGATCATTACGATGGCCGTCAAGGACGATGATATACCTGCAAAATTTCCAAAGGGACACAAACGAATGAAGCCTTACCTTCGAACAACACCCCAACCCAATTTAAATTGATTGTAAAGAACCGAGAGATCAGTTCTTTTTTTTGAAGGCTAGATGTCCATTGAATCAAAAACAATCACCTTCGACCAAAGGTGAGCATAGTTTTTTACAAATACCGTGTGGACAGGGTCAACTTGGTATTGATTATGGCCCTTAACATCGTCAAAGACGGTGAGCAACGATACCTGATAGGATCGATCCACCACATCTCGTTGCTCTGTGCCAGCTGGCGTACCAACTTTACAAAGTCTAAGTGTTTTAATTTTTTTAAGGGAGTTGATGCCTTCAATCAATTTGTTCAAGTCTTCTTTTGAATCTGGGTTTTTGAGCCAGAAGAAAACATGGTGCACCAATTGGCCGGCATTTTCCGTATTTGCACTTACATTCGTAAACAGAACTGAAGTGGCCGCGCCTGTGGTCAACAAAAATCTTCTCCGTGAAGTCATTGTATTTTACGAACCGAACTTACGATCGGACATGACAGAAACAAACGGTGCTTTCTTGCTCGACAATGCCAGATCCAACAAAAAATTCATCATTTCATTTTCATCATTATTGATGC
>JBJTHA010000407.1:0-5105 GCA_046094265.1 Cytophagales bacterium | reverse complement strand
ATTCCCATGATTCTATTTTTCCGTACCGAATCCGGCCTCGTTTATGGGGTTGGCAAGGCTCTTTCATTTTCGGTTGAGGATTTGCAAAAATTGACCTGGCTTTTTGGCGGAGCGAAGCCATTGCACGAGAAATCGCTAACCGGAAAGTACCTGGGTCCTCGCAAGGAGATGATTACGCCTTGGAGCACTAACGCGGTAGAAATTACACAGACAATGGGCATCCAAGGGATTGAGCGGATTGAAGAGTTCTTTGCAGTCAAGGTAGATGTTCACTTCGACCGCATGCTACAGCACTTATACGATGGCCTCGACCAAGATATTTTCACGATTCACCTATCGCCCGCCCCAATTCTCGAAATTGACGACATCAAAAAAAACAGTGAAGAAGAGGGGTTGGCATTAAGTGAAGAAGAGATCACGTACTTGAACAAAGTCAGTTGGAAATTGGGCAGAAAGTTGACCGACAGCGAAGTGTTTGGCTTCAGCCAAGTGAACTCCGAGCATTGCCGCCACAAAATCTTCAACGGCACGTTTGTTATTGATGGTGTTGAAAAGGAGATGACACTCTTTCAGCTCATCAAAAAAACTTCCAAAGAAAATCCCAATCAGATTGTTTCAGCTTACAAAGACAATGTGGCCTTCATCAAAGGACCCCACGTAGAGCAATTTGCACCTGAGCGACAAGACGTGCCTGATTTTTTCGCGATAGAAGATTTCGATTCGGTGATTTCGCTGAAGGCGGAAACGCACAACTTCCCTACCACCGTTGAGCCATTTAATGGAGCGGCAACAGGTTCTGGAGGGGAAATTAGAGATAGACTTGCCGGTGGCAAGGGTTCGTTGCCCTTGGCGGGAACGGCCGTGTACATGACTTCGTACCCGCGTTTGGAGAAAGGCAAAGCTTGGGAGGGAAATGATCCCCGCAAGTGGCTCTATCAAACACCTGCCGAAATTTTGATCAAAGCATCGGATGGTGCAAGTGATTTTGGAAACAAGTTTGGCCAACCGCTCATCAGCGGAAGCTTGTTCACCTTTGAATATCAAGAACAAAAAAAGAAATACGGTTTCGATAAAGTGATTATGCTGGCCGGAGGCGTGGGCTTTGGCAAACTAAATGACAGCAAGAAAGAACACCTGCAAGCAGGCGATCAAATTGTGATGATGGGTGGCGACAACTACCGCATCGGAATGGGCGGTGCAGCCGTATCGTCAGTAACCACCGGTCAGTTTGCCAATGCGCTTGAGTTGAATGCTATTCAGCGCTCTAACCCCGAGATGCAGAAGCGTGTGATGAATGCCATTCGCGCGATGGTGGAAGCAAAAAAAAATCCCATCGTCTCCATACACGATCATGGCGCAGGTGGCCACTTAAATTGCTTTTCTGAATTGTTGGAAGAAACTGGTGGTAGAATTGAAGTGGAGAAAATTCCAGTGGGCGACCCTACACTTTCTGCCAAAGAAATCATTAGCAATGAATCGCAAGAGCGGATGGGACTGGCCCTGCACAAAAAAGATATTGACACACTGAAAAAAATAGCCGACCGCGAACGGGCACCGATGTATGTAGTGGGCGAGGCTACAGGCGATAAAAAATTTACCTTCAAAGGCGCGAAGGGTTCTTTGAATCCGGTAGAACTTGAAATGAATCATTTGTTTGGCTCATCACCGAAAACTATTTTAAAAGACCAGTCGCAGAAAACAATTTATAAAGAGATAACATACGATGCATCACAATTGCAATCGTATATCGAGCAAGTGCTGCAATTAGAGTCGGTGGCTTGCAAAGATTGGTTGACCAACAAAGTAGACCGATCGGTTTCCGGTAAAGTAGCCACACAACAAACGTGTGGTGAAATTCAGTTGCCGTTGAACAACGTAGCGGTGATGGCGATTGATTTCTTGAGCAACAAAGGAATTGCAACTTCCATCGGTCACGCGCCAGTAGCAGCATTGGTCAATCCAACGCATGGAAGCAAACTAGCCATAGCCGAAGCGCTCACCAACTTAGTGTGGGCACCACTCACCTACGGACTAAAGGGTGTTTCGCTGAGTGCCAACTGGATGTGGCCTGCAAAAAATGAAGGCGAAAATGCGCGTTTATACGAAGCAGTTAAGGCTGTAAGTGATTTTGCATGTGAACTCGGAATCAATATTCCCACGGGCAAAGATTCACTGTCGATGACGCAGAAATATCCGAATGGCGAAGTCGTGTATTCGCCCGGCACGGTCATTATCTCTACTGTGGCAGAAGCAAGTGACATCCGTAAAACCGTGTCGCCCGATTTAAAGCCGATGGTAGGCTCAACGTTGTTCTACATCGACTTCTCAAAAGATGATCTGAAGTTAGGCGGAAGCAGTTTAGGCCAAGTACTCTCTTCACTTGGCAATGATGCTCCAACGATCAAAGATTCAAATTACTTCGTGAAAGCGTTTGCCACTGTTCAAGAACTGGTCCATCAAAATCTAATCTTGGCTGGTCACGATATTTCTTCAGGTGGTCTCATCACTACTTTGCTGGAAATGTGTTTCCCTAATCAACAAGTGGGAATCAATTTAACCTATAATCTTGGAAATGATCCGGTGAAAACATTGTTTGCAGAAAATCCTGGAGTAGTGATGCAAGTAAGTGACGTAAATGCTGCAAGTAAACTTTTGACCGATAACGGCATTCATTTTCAAATTATCGGAAAGGTCAATTCGGCAAGAGTTATAGAAGTTGAAGGTTTCAGGTTGCCGGTTGCTAATAACCAGCAACCAGCAACCGGGAACTTGAAACTTGATATTGACTCACTTCGCTCCACCTGGTTCCACACCTCCTATCTGCTCGATAAAATTCAGCGATCAAAGAGTCATGCAGAAAAACGAAAAGAAAATTTCACCCAACAACCCCTCACCTATCAATTTCCCATTCACTTTGATGGCACGTTTAAGTCGTTGAGCATCGATGCAAAACGCAGAACACCTTCCGGAATAAAAGCGGCCATCATTCGTGAGAAAGGTGTGAATGGAGATCGTGAGATGGCATACGCATTATACCTCGCTGGCTTTGATGTGAAAGATGTGCACATGACCGACTTGGTTTCGGGGCGTGAAGATTTGAGCGGTGTAAACATGATTGTGTTCGTAGGTGGGTTTTCGAATTCGGATGTGTTGGGTTCTGCCAAAGGTTGGGCGGGTGCGTTCTTGTACAATCCCAAAGCAAAAGCCGCGCTTGATAACTTTTACGCACGTCCCGACACATTGAGCTTAGGCGTGTGCAACGGCTGCCAATTAATGATGGAGTTAGGTTTGGTCTATCGCGAAATTCCAATGAACGAGCATCCTAAAATGCACCACAATGGTTCAGGTAAATTTGAGTCTACTTTCGTCACCATCGATATTCCAAAGAATAATTCAGTGATGATGCATTCGCTGGCGGGGTCGCGTTTAGGTGTTTGGCTAGCGCATGGCGAAGGAAAGTTTGTGTTGGGTAGTTTAAATAATTACCAAGTGGCCGCCACTTATTCCTATCAGCAATATCCCGGCAATCCAAATGATTCTGAATTTGCCGTGGCTTCGCTCTGTTCAAAAGATGGAAGACATTTGGCCATCATGCCGCACATCGAGCGCACGTTGTTCCCATGGAACTGGCCGCACTATACCCGCAACAAACAGCAAGACGAAATCGGACCGTGGATAGAGGCGTTTGTGAATGCGAGGGAGTGGGTGAAGGAGAGAAGTTGAAAGTTGAAAGTTGAAAGTTAGAAGTTGAAAGTCAGACGTTGAAAGTTGGAAGTCTGACAATAATAAACTTTCGGACTTTCCGACCATTTAACCAATTACCCTTCAACACAAAATGATACCTTTAATTGTCACTGCATTTTTAATAACTGTAACTTGGCTCTTCACCAACCAACCCAAATTCGGCAAGCCGCCTTTTGGCGAACGATTGGAGCGCATCAAGAAATCAAAGCAATACAAAAACGGTAAGTTCGAAAACAGCAGCTATACGCCCGACCTTACCGAAGGCGCGAATTTCTTTACGGTGCTAATGCAGTTCTTCTTAGAACGAAACAAAAACAGAGAGCCGAAAACTAAAATTCCTACGCAAAAAATAGACCTTATCCACCTCGACTCCAAACGAGACGTGTTGGTCTGGTTCGGGCATTCTTCTTACTTCATCCAATTGGATGGCAAAACATTTTTGATCGATCCCGTTTTCAGTGGCACCGTGTCACCGATTTCCGTGGTAGGTGGTGCCTTTGCGGGGGCGGACGTGTACAAACCCGTTGATTTTCCCGACATCGATTATCTATTAATTTCACACGACCATTGGGATCATCTCGACTACGAAACAGTACTAGAACTTAAACCCAAAGTAAAACAAGTGATTTGCGGATTGGGCACAGGCTCACACCTAGAATATTGGGGTTACGATGCTGACAAAATCATTGAGCGAGATTGGCATGAGATGGTAGATTTAGGAGACGGATTTTCAGTCACGCTCACGCCTGCGCGCCATTTCTCCGGCAGAAGCTTTAAGCGAAACCAAGTACTGTGGGTTTCATTTGTGCTGAAGACACCGAGCATGAAATTGTACTTGGGTGCGGACTCTGGTTATGATACGCACTTCAAAGAAATTGGCGAAAATCTTGGGCCGTTCGATTTAGCTGTACTCGAATGCGGACAATACAGCAAAAATTGGAAGTACATCCACATGATGCCCGAGGAAACCATTCAGGCTGCCATCGAATTAAAAACTAAAAGAGCCATGGCGGTGCATTGGGGCAAGTTTGCCTTGGCCAACCATGCGTGGGATGATTCCATCATTCGCGCAGTAGCAGCAAGCAAAGAAAAAAATGTAATTCTGATTACGCCCATGATTGGCGAGGCGGTTGAATTAAAATCGGAGCAGAAATTTAGGGAGTGGTGGAAACTCGAAAGTAGAAAGGTAGGATAGGATGGCTCTCTTAAAATTCATGGTTTGTTGTTATTGGCGATGCGGTCAACCGACAAAAAATCATCGAAAACCAAAAATTTCATTTTCACATTCCGCAATCCTTCCCTAACTTCCACACTAAATTTCAGTTGCTATGCAAACCCGATGGTTAGCCTTAATTTTAGGA
>JBJTHA010000406.1:0-8717 GCA_046094265.1 Cytophagales bacterium | reverse complement strand
TCTTCAATCTCTCGCGAACTTTTTGATGCATTTTGCTGTAGTACTACCAATAAACGCTCACTGCCAAACTCTTCACCTTTTTTGTTTTTCGATTCGGTGATACCATCGGTATAGAGCAGCATTACGTCACCTGATGAATACTGCACTGAATTGTTTTCAACATAATTGCAGTAGTCGTGGCTACGCACCATACCAAGTGCCGTGCCCTTGTCTTTAAGATACTCGGCCACGCCCATCGATGCGCGATATAACAATACAGGGCAATGGCCAGCGCGCGAATAGTGAATCGTTTTTGTATGCGTATCAATTACAAAATAGGTAGCCGAAATAAACGAGCCGCGCTCTAAACAATATAACAGTGCTCTATTTGCCTTGCTCATAAAGTCGCGTGGGTCCGGTGCTTGTTGAGCCAAGCTGTGGAATATGCCCTTCATTTGCGACATGTGAAACGCGGCTGTGGTACCCTTGCCTGATACGTCTGCGATGATGAGGGCAACTTCGCGATCGTTGATGCGCAAAGTATCATAGTAATCACCACCCACCTCATCGGCCGATTCGGAAAAAGCTGCTATTTCGAAGTCATTGTCTTGTTCAAGTTTAGTGGGTAGTAAACTGCGTTGCACTGTTTTGGCAATCTTTAACTCTTCTTTGTATCGTGCGTTTTGAAAAGCCTCTTCCATCAATCGGAAATTTTCGATGGAAATACCTGCCTGGTTGGCAAAAGTTGACACAATGCGTGTCATCTCTTTGTTGAAGCCGTCAGGCACCTCTTTGAGTAATGCTAGAGTGCCTATGTTTTCGTCTTTTACAATGATGGGAAACGAAAGCAATGATCGAAATCTAGAATTCTTCATAGAACCTAAATGTTTCGACAGATTTTTGGTTCTATCGCTGCCCTGATCTAAAGCTCCCTTAACATTTTTTTTCTCCAGATGTTCTCTGATTGACACCGTTTCAGATTCCGAAATTTTGTAGGTAAACAACTTACCAGCCTGAACCGATGTGCGCATTTCCAACCATGCCGCATCGGCAAAAACAGAGTTGACTGAACTCTCAAGCAAAATATTGTAGACACTCTCTTCGCTTTGTTCTGTTTGAATTGACTGGCTGATGCGCTGAAAGTTGATTACCTCTTCCAACTTCTGCTCAAATACCGAAGAGGTGGGTAGGTTGAAGAGAATCACTAAAAAAGAAAATGTGATGTAGGTAAGCACAAACGCAATCAACGCAATGTTGAACACGTGATCTTGAAACGGAGCAAACGTTGTGGTTTGCTCTCGGATGCGGTCCGAACTGATTAGCACTGTGTAGAAGAAATACACCAGATAAAAAATTGTTAGCAGCAACAATAGCAGGCTGGTCCATTTTTGCTTGAAGTTAAGGTAGGCAACCCATCGCATATTGGCTGAAAGTGCCAGGCCCAGCAGGCTGATGAGGACGATGACGGTCGTGGTGGCAGAAGGCGAAATTGAAAAATGTATGCTATCGTAAATCAAGATGCCCAACAAGAGTGTTTCGAATACTATCCATGCTCTTACCAGCCACTTTGTTTTTTGGTACAAGATTAACCGCTTCCAAGCAGTGTAAGCTGACAGCAAAAAATTGATGAACAGTGCCAGATTGATCTGGTAAACAAAATCCATAAACAAAACATTAGTGGCAAGCTTGGTGCTGCCCAACAAATGTAGTACCAACCGCACCGACAACGAAACTACAGTCGCAATCAGCCCTGTGGCAAAAACCTTCCACAGTAAATCGGTGAAGTTGAGATTGTCATCGCGCTCTACCCTGAATTTGTAATAGTAGAACAGCGCGATAATATAAATATCTAGCATGAAGCGCGGCAACCAATTCGGCAAGTCAGACGGTAGTGTGCGCATGTCGCTGTAAAGCACGGTTACATCTGCAAACACTAAAATTATCCAAGCCACCAACGAGGCTAAAAAAGTAAGGCGGATGAGGGCTTTGGTTTTAAACATGAAAAGCCAATCGGAATAAGGATTGACTTCGCAATAATAGTAAAAATGAAAATGCGGACGAAGAAAGAGCCGTTCGCTATTTTAGCTGACAAAAAAGCGACCGACATGCGAATTTGGAACTACTTTCTGCTATAGTTTGGTGCCTCCCTTGTGATTGAAACATCATGCGGGTGGCTTTCGGTTACGCCCGCAGAGGTAATTTTCACAAACTTCGATTTTTTGAGGGCATCTATGTTTTTGGCACCACAATAGCCCATGCCAGCACGCAACCCGCCTACCAATTGGTATAGCACTTCACTTACCAGGCCTTTGTAAGGTACCCGGCCAGAGATTCCTTCTGGAACCAACTTCTTAATGTCGTCCTCTACATCTTGAAAATAACGGTCTTTACTGCCGTCTTCCATGGCTTCCAATGAGCCCATACCTCGGTAAGATTTAAATCTTCTACCTTCGTAAATGATGACCTCGCCCGGTGCTTCTTCGGTGCCAGCTAACAAAGAGCCAATCATAACACTATCGGCACCCGCAGCCAGTGCCTTTACCACATCGCCTGAAAAGCGAATGCCGCCATCGGCAATTGATTTTGTATTACTGCCTTTCAGTGCTTTTGCTGCTTCGTACACTGCCGACAACTGAGGTAATCCTACACCGGCAACAACTCTGGTAGTGCAAATGCTGCCGGGGCCAACACCTACTTTTACCGCATCGGCTCCTACTTGCGCCAGCGCTTTGGCGGCATCTCCTGTGGCAATGTTGCCCACCACCAGTTCAAGCTCAGGGTACTTTTGCTTTACTTTTTTAGCCGATTGCATTACGCCACGCGAGTGGCCATGGGCTGTATCGATACTAACAACATCCACGCCTGCATTCTTCAATGCTGCTATGCGATCCAAAATATCGGGTGTTACGCCAACCGCAGCGCCCACTCGCAACCGCCCAAATTGGTCTTTGCAGGCATTGGGTTTATTTCTCTTTTTCAAAATATCTTTGTAGGTAATAAGCCCGACCAACTTACCTTTTTTGTTAACAATGGGTAGTTTTTCGATTTTGTACTGTTGCAACATCACCTCGGCTTTTTCCAGTGTGATTCCCTCATTTGCGGTAATCAGATTTTCCTTCGTCATAATTTGTTCGATAGGCGTGCCGAGGTTTTTTTGAAAACGTAAATCGCGGTTAGTGATAATTCCGGTAAGTTTTCCGTTTCCATCCACCACAGGAATACCGCCAATTTTGAACTCGCGCATGATTTTTTCCGCATCGCGCACGGTAGAATTGATTTGCAAAGTAACCGGGTCTAAAATCATTCCGCTTTGAGAACGCTTTACTTTTCTCACTTGGTTGGCTTGAGCTTCAATAGACATATTTTTGTGGATGAAGCCTAACCCACCCTCTAGTGCCATGCTGATTGCCAGTTCCGCATCTGTTACCGTGTCCATGGCTGCAGAAATCACAGGAATATTGAGTTTTATTTTACCGGTCAAGTAACCAGAAGTATCTGTGTCTCTGGGAAGTACTTCGCTGTAAGCGGGAACAAGAAGCACGTCATCATAGGTTAGTGCTTCGAAAAGGAACTTGCGGGGGTTGAGCGCCATGGCAAATAATTTACGATTGATTATTTGCCGGGCAAAAGTAACAGGTTCTAAGGTAAATGCCTAATAAAATCTACCCATTGAACAAACCTGGGGTGGTCCACACCAGCCAGCCATAGAAAACGAACCGAAACACGCGTGTAACGCAAATGAGTAGAAAGTAGCGGATGTCCAAGTTTACCGAACCTGCCAGCATACAGGTTGCAGAAAACGGTACGGGTGTTACCGCACCTACAAATACCAAGTAGCCTCCGAACGTTTTCAGTTTTCCCTCGTATTGTTTCAAGTACTTTTCGCGGATACGAGTTTGATACAACTTTGTTTTAGAAAAAACCTTGCCAATGTAATAACCTACTACGCCCGCGCCATAGGAAATCACTGTAAGTATTGCCAGATTAGTAATGAAACCCGAAAGATCAATATTGTCTAAAATCCAAATCATCATAAATAATTCTGGTGGAAGAATTCCAAAAACCAACTCCGAAAGGGTGTATACTCCGTAAAGGATGCCCGGGTTGGCGCGAATTGTGTCGATGTGTTCTTTAAAATTGGCTTGGATATAGCCCTCCATTGCAATGAAGATGGCAATTATCACAGCAAACCAAACCAAACCCTTGGCTAGGTTCTTGAACAAAAAACTCGATTTGGTTTCCTCTTGTTCCATCGGCTGATTGGGTTGGCTCATTTCAAAATAGGGTGGCGCACAAACGGCTTTGTTTCATCAAAAAGTTTTCGGTAAGTAATGTGTGTTTTAGAAACAAAACCACCCACTTGCTCTACCACGTTAATCATTTTAGGATTGAAATCTCCAATCCAGTTCATCTCATAATCCTCATAGCGCTTATAATCTCCATGCCACAAAACCCGAGCAGCTTCAATCATGGCTCCGTCTACGCCCTTACCCTGGTGGTCGGGTACCACGCCAAAAAGAATGCCGAAAGCTTTGGTGTTTATTTTGCGCCAGCGATAATAAACAAACTTTAGCTTACCCCACCAGTTCAAATTGCCATTTACGTAACGAAATATCTGATTGATTTCCGGTAAGGATAAAAAAAAGCCAACAGGCATGCCCTTATAAAAACCAAAGAATAACAATTTGTTATCCAAAATCGGTTTCATCTGCTTAACGATCAGTGCCGCTTGCTGTGAAGTGATCTCTGGATTCTCGGCACGGTTAGCCCAAGCTCTGTTGTACACCTCCCTAATATACTCGCCCAACTTTGGGATTTCATCCTTCTGCAAGTATCTGAATTGGTAGTCTGGATCTTTGCTGACAAGTTCTGCCTTTTGCTTCAACTTAGGAGACAACGGTTCAATCGTTTTACGCGCATAAGTAAATTGTTTGAAATACTCTTTGAACCCGTATGACTCAAAAAATTCTTTGTAATAAAATGGATTATAATTGCATTGATAATTAGGTTCACGCTCAAATCCGTCTACCAGCAAACCCCACCACCTGTCGCGCGACCCAAAGTTGATCGGGCCATCCATCGCTTCCATACCCCGTTGCTGTAGCCATTGCTTACAATAGTCAAACATAAAAAAAGCAGCCGCTTTGTCTTCTATACATTCAAAAAATCCGACACCACCAGTAGGCTGGCTGTTTCCCTTCAATGCGCTCTTCTGGTTTACAAAAGCGGCAATTCTCCCAATGGTTTTACCCCCACTGTTTTTTAGCAGCCAACGAGCGCACTCTCCGTGCTTAAATGTTTTGTTTTTGGCAGGTTCGAATACTGACTCTATATCTTGATTCAACGGACGAATCCAAATAGGAAATTCATTGTAAATGGAGATTGGAAACTGTAAAAATTCTTTTTTGTCAGCTGGGCTGACCACTTCCTGCATTCTCATTTGCTCACGATTTGGTTCGCGGTTGCTAATATATGGCTAGGCAACCTCAATTCAAAAGAAGCGCAAAATCATGCGGAAAATTCTAGCCTTCAGTCGATTCAAAGGTTTAGAAGCTTATAGTGACCCGCAAAAGTATCCACCAACTTGCAAGATCGAGGCAATGCTACAAGCCCTACTAATGTTTGGGTGCTGAAATTTTTAAGTGAGAGCGAAATGTAAGTTTTGCCTTCAGTTTAAACTTTTTGATCAAGTCAGGCTAACTACCTTGCTGTTACAATTGTAATTTGTTATGCTCTATAGCAATCTAAAGATTATTATTAGGCAGTTCAAAAACGTATACGCGGTTTTGAACCTGGTTGGCCTATCGGTTGGGCTCACTGCTTTTATTTTAATTTTTCTGTGGGTAAAGGAAGAAATCAGTTATGATAATTTTCATACCGATTATTCCAAAATATTTAGGATAGTAGCTCACCAACAAACTGAAGATAACAAACTAACTACAATAGCTAAAACCTCTGGGCCGTTGGCAGAATACCTGAAAAACACCTACGGTGAAATAACTGAAGCCTGTAAATTACGGAATGTTGAGTTTTTCCTAAAGCATGGCGATGGTGGGTTTTACAAAAAGGGATTTACGGCCGATCCATCTTTTTTTAATTTCTTTCATTTTCCTTTACAAAGCGGAAAACTGAGCAGCTTTGCCGAGGGTACCGATAAAATAATTATCAGCCAGCAGCTGGCCGAAACCTATTTCGGCAAAGCAGATCCACTTGATAAAGTCTTTACTGTAGCGGGGCGAGATGTGCAAGTGGTCGGAGTAATGGAAAATGTCCCAACCAACTCTCACCTTCAGTTTGATTTTGTTATCCCCATCAAATTTTTAGAGGCCATTGGGGCCGATAAGCTGGATATATGGGATCATTATCCGGTATTTACTTACATCAAAATAAACAAAGCAGATACGTCAGCCGTGGGTAAGAAGATCCGAGGCGTGATCCAAAAAAATGCACCTGAAGCAAGTGTTACACTTGGTTTACAACCTATTGCAGATATTCATTTGAAGTCAAATCATATTGATAACGATATGGAAGGGCGCAGTAACATCTTATATGTGTATATATTTTCCTCTATCGCAATTTTTATTCTTTTGATTGCAAGTATCAACTATTCAAATTTGGCAACAGCCAGATCCGTCAAGCGATCAAAAGAAACGGGAGTGCGTAAAGTGATGGGATCTAACCGGATACAATTGGCGTTGTATTTCTTTTCTGAGTCCTTTTTGTATTGTTTCATTGCTTTGTTGGTCGCGCTCATGCTTAGTTGGTTGCTGTTGCCCTATGTAAATGAGTTGACAGGAAAAAAATTGATTTTTCAACTGCTTTCCGCAGATATGATTCTACCTCTTTTATTTTTTACTTTTTCGTGCGCCTTGGTAGGAGGGGCTTATCCTGCACTGATGCTGTCGGGCCAAAGCCCTATTGTTGCCTTTAAAGGATTGGCTAAAGCCGGCACCAAGGCTGTTTTATTTAGGCGATCTTTAATTATTATTCAATTTGTATTGAGCATTTGCCTATTGATCGGCACAATGGTAATCCAAAAACAACTCAACTTTATAGCCTCAAAAAATTTGGGTTTCGATAAAGAGAGGATCATTTCTTTTGCGATGGTTAAAAAAATTCGATCAAACTTCGCTACCATCAAAAATGAATTACTGGCACTGCCCTCAGTAAAATCGGTAACGGCTAACAATCAAAATATTTCGTTCAATAAAGCTTGGACAAAAGACTTAACGTGGGAAGGCAAAAAGCCAGACGATAAGCGCACGTTTTTTGTTTTGGCAGTAGATCATGATTTTCTAAAAACCTATTCCATTGCGTTGGCTGCCGGGCGCGACTTTTCGGACAACCTAGCATCTGATTCGTTGGCTGTGTTATTAAATGAAGAAGCTGTGCGCCAAATGGGTTTAAAAGACCCTGTAAATAAACCCATCAAGTTTGGCGGGCAAGATTGCACCATCATAGGGGTGGCGAAAGATTTTCATTTCCAATCTATTCATAAGAAGATTGAACCCTTAGTGATTTACTTGAACCCTTCCTCTCTATTTCAAATTTCTATCAAATTCAACAACGAGATTTCGCCCGATCAAATCAAAGCAGCTGAAGCCATCTTTAAAAAATATACGCCCGATCGGCCTTTTGATTATACTGTGTTGGCCGATGACATTCGAGATAAGTATAAAACCGAAGATCGGGCTGGCAAAATATTCACTTACTTCGCTACGCTAGCCATTTTTGTTTCATGCTTGGGGCTACTGGGCATTATACTGTTCGTTACCGAACAACGTGCTAAAGAACTGGCCGTGCGTAAAGTACTTGGCGCACCGGTTTATAAATTGATGTGGCTCCTCACCAGAGAGTATTTGGCGATGGCAATTATCGGCTTTTGTATTGCTGCACCTGTAATGTATTATGCAATGAACAAATGGTTTGACAATTTCGCCTACCACGTAGAAATTGGAATTGAGTTATTTTTAGTAGTAGCACTCGCGATCGTTTCATTCGCATGGTTAACGGTTGCCTATAGGTCGTTTCGGACGGCCACCCAAAACCCTGTTGAGAATTTGCGAAGAGAATAGTTGGCTGAGACTCATGTTGACTGAATAAACGAATAGAAATCAGCTGACAAAAACCACTTTTTATACCTGGAAATGGTATTCGCGTTTTTATTTCACTTTCGTGGAAATCCTTCCGGAGTGAGATAAACTAGAGTACGAGCGCTCTGCAAAATTTAAGCATGTGAGCAAATCGCAATAGTAACAGCCCGCGAAAAAAGTAACTAAATTTTTCTATTACCATTCCAACCAAAATAGACCTAAGCGGGTCTACAATAAGGACGTAACCTTAACTACTATGAAAAAGCTAAAAACAATGACTACCAAAATATTTCTTTATGCACTATTGCTGTTTTGTATCCCCATTCTATCGTGCGAAAAACTTGAAATAAATGGATTGTTGAAAACGGGCGGTGAAAAGACGCAATGCATTACAGTTTCGTACAACAAAGGGATCTGTCGGGAAGCCGTACTTAAAATTGAAGACCCTGCCTTTTATGGAATGGGAGAAAGTTGGGGCGGTGAAGACCATGTGTTTTTTACAGTTTTGGGATGTGAAATAAATGTAGAAGCGTTATTGAACAAGAAGTTCAGTGTGTTGGTAAGTGATAGAGATAGCTCAGATAAAAATTGTATTGCATGCCAAGCTACGTTAGCGTATTCAGGCACTAAAAAGTATTTTATCAC
>JBJTHA010000405.1:0-6247 GCA_046094265.1 Cytophagales bacterium | reverse complement strand
ACTAACCTGTGAAAACACTGCGTACATAGATTCAATTTTTTTTCGAATCTATGACTCAAGTCGTCACCGTTATTTTAAGAGCCTAAACCCCTGAATATCAAGATTTCAAAGAACGTTTTTAATATTTTTTAATGGACACTAATGATGTTAGATTCGAATTAAATTATGATACCTTCCATCCAAATGTGAACCGACTATATCGGATCACCAACACTACTTCATTTGGACGGGCATACGCTCTTACGCCACCAGCAATCGCGGTATATATCAAAGAATATTTCTCGGGTGTTGAGGAAGTAGCACGAATGTACGAACGCAGCGTACGCGATCACACGGGGCCGGATAGAAAGGTGCAAGGGCTGCCGTAAAAAAATACTACCAGAGGCATGTGGGCTGGCAGGAGGGGAGGGTGGAGATTTTTTTACGAGCAGGCGCAGCGAACCCTTGCGGCTTTCTATTCCGCATGCCCGTAACTTTGTGCTTTGTTTAAGTATTATTAACACACATCCTTTCGGGTCTTAATCATTGCTCGGTATTATGTTAAGTAACTATGCGCGGTGGCCTGAGCCAAATGCGGGGTGGCGCGATGGCATGTGCGGGGAAGCATATTTGGCTCTTGATTTTTTTCGTTCTTTTTGCATCAAGTGTTTCATCCCGCAAGGCGGGGGCAAAAAGGACAAAAGAAAAATAAGGTGCGAACACCTTTGAAGTTCTGGTGAGCGTTCAGCGAACCTAATGAACTAATCCAGTGAACTTTATCACAACTCAATTGAATTGATTTTAGAGCGATGGATCAAGCATGTGTGATGCTGGCTTTGGTTTGAGCCAGGCATTTGAGCGGCCTGCATTACTTACGCTTGGTGCGGCTGGTGCCCTCATGCGCGTGGGCAAAAAACTTTCTTACTCAATCTTTATCGTTTAAATAGACACTCAAGGACGAGGTGTGCACGGCCCGGATGAGCGCGGCCTTGAGCGGCTATTTACACATAACGTCAAATTATATAACTGTGCGGCTGGTTTGTGCGGAACAATCCCTAACTTCAATACGAAGCCTAAAACCCCCAGACCAGCGATGGCATGGGCATGCGCGTCAATGGCACGCTGGGATGGTTAACATAATATGATTATATAACTGCGGGTCAGGAACTTAGCCCGGCAAGAGTTATATAATGTTTATGCGTTATGTTAAATAGCTTAGGCTCCGGGCTTACCGAAATCTTCATAGAAAGTTTTTTAGCGTGGGCTTTCATTAACTCAATCTTCATCATTCACACATGGCTGGCCTGTCCCGATCGTAGCATCGGGAGGCAGCGACACTCTTTGGCAGGCTTTGGGAGTGGGAGGGATGTGTGGCATGACAATGGGTGGTGCTGCTGGGCTGGCAAAAGCAATAGGGATAGAAGCGGAAATCCTTTTTGACCCAAACCATAATCTCGCAAATATTGAATAATCTATCTATGGCAAAAAGATTGAAGTGGATAGCCCGGTCCGTAGGCATTGCCATTCAACTCAAGTTTGTCGAGTTTCGGCAACGCTAATTTATTTTTCAACAGCTCTAATTGGGCTTTAAAGATAGGAGGGATGCGAGTCCTGATGCGAGGCAGTCTTAATTTCTATCATGCGCGTTATTCAATTTATATAAGTTAATTAACGAACTCCGAAAATTGCGACCGATAGGAAGGATTGCATTTTGTATGCGAATTGCATTGCCTTCAATCGATTCAATTTTTGCAATCTGCACTGCGTATGATTTGTGAATGCGCAAAAACTCATCAGCAGGCAACTTATCCATCAACGCCTGAAGAGTATGATAGATAATCATTTTTTGATTTACTGTTACCACGCGCACATAATCTTTTAAACTTTGTACGTAGTAAATATCTCGCGGAGCGATGGATACCATCTTTTTGTCAACCTTCAACCAAAGATTTTCTGGCATAGGTTTTTTCTCGGTTAACTCTATATTGTTTGAAAGTTTAGGTGTTACCAATTTATTCACTGCCTTTAAAAAACGAGGAAACGAAAACGGTTTCACTAAGTAGTCCAAAACATCTAATTCAAAACTTTCCACTGCAAAGTCGCGATAGGCTGTTGTTACTATGATAGCCGGACGTTGGCTGAAATTCTTCAAGAGTTCCATACCATTTAAGACAGGCATATTCAAATCAAGAAATACCAGATCAACAGGTGTATGTTGCAGGTACGTAAAGGCTTCCACGGCATCCGTAAATCTGGCCAATACTTGCGTATCTTTTATTTGTTGCAAATACGTTTCAATGATGTCGAGAGCAAGTGGCTCATCGTCCACAATTACACAGCGCATCATACCAGTGGAACAACAACAGATACCTGATACAACTCATCAATTTCCTGAAACTCAACTTTGTAATTGGTCCCATACAGCAACTGCAACCTGCGCTTCGAATTCTTGAGACCTAGCCCTCCCTTTTTATCAGTTGACGTTTTAACCGACTGCTTAAATGGATTGGAGGTATGTAGACGGATTTCTGAGTTACCTGCCGCTATCAGGATGGTGATCGTGTTATGAACACCACCAGGAGTGGAATGCTTAAAGCAATTTTCTATAAATGGAAGAAACAACAGGGGCGGCATGCTTTTATTTTCAAGATTGCCTGTCACTTCAAACTGTATCTTAAAACGACTGCCCAGCCTGAGCGATTCCAACTCAATGTAATTGCGAATGTGCTCCATCTCTCGCTCACACGGCACCGAAGTCGATTCAGCTTCATACAAACCGTAGCTCATCAAGTCAGAAAGCTTTAAAAGCATATCCGGAGCTAGGTCTGATTTTTTTATAGTAAGCGCGTAAAGATTGTTGAGTGTGTTAAAAAAGAAATGGGGTTGAATCTGTGATTTCAAAAAAGAGAGCTCGGTTTGCAGCTTTTCTTTTTCAATGGCATCCGCCTTTTGCTTTTCCACATAATGACTCTTCGAAAGTTTAATGCCGCTGGTCAGTCCCACCAAGGTAAACAAATAGAAACTCTTGTACAGGTAGTTACTGCTGTTAAAGGTAGCATCGGCCTCAAACGTGGTGTGACAAATAGGAGACTCTACAAATGCTTCCAATAGAAAAAGATTAAGTGCATTTAAGCAGAAAATGAGCGACAATACTAAAGTAACACACAGCAGCAATTTGCCAGTGTAATAAAATTTTGGCATCAACACATATAAATTGGCGTAGCAGCAAAAAACTATAAAGGGAATTCGTAACGCCAGGTTATAGAGCGAGACCTCCCGGTCTTCCCCTATGAAGTAAATATACGCTGCGCTGAAGCCAAAAATAAAAAACCAAAAAACGACATGGTAGGCTACCCGGTTTGTTAATAATTTGTTAACCCACATCAGCGAGGGTGTGCCCAGAAAGCTTGGAGCAATTGAATGAATAGGTGAAGCCAGTGTTTGCATAACGAAATATTACGATAAATCAGCTTGAATGGTGAATCTGCTTGCAGGTAAACGATCATATTTAGACAAACAACATCATTTACACGACCATCGTCAAAATCCACTTGGAAAAAGCGGTGGTCGAGTAACGTAGTTCATTCAGCTAAAATACGATTTTAAATTGTTACCAATGTTTTCTTTTGCCGTGTAAGCAATGAGTTGATACATCACAAGCCATGAGAAACTTCATAACAACCGTTTTACTATTTACTGCACTGAATGTCTATGCACAAAAGAAAAAGATTTTGATTATCTCAACTAATCGAGACAGTGTAGGCACAAATGCCAGTGGTACGTATTTGCCTGAAATAGCTTACCCCTTTCAATACTTCACTGATAATGGTTATGAGATAGATATTGTTACTTCTAAAGGCGGCAAGGCGGCCATCTATGATCGTGGAAATTTGGCAGACGCATTAAGTAAAATCAAAAAGAGCGGGTTATTCATAACAAAGACGAGTTATACACTTTCCCCCCTTCAGGTTAAACCGACTGAATATATTGCTGTCTTTTATCCTGGAGGTCACGGACAATATTTTGATGTAGTTCATGACGAGCGAATTGCAGCGCTAACAACTGCTATCTACGAACAGGGCGGGGTGGTTGGTACTGCCGGGCATGGAGTTGCATCGTTGATTGAAGTGCGCCTCAGTAACGGACAGTATCTGGTGAAAGGGAAACGGATAACCTGTTTCCCGCATTGGGCTGAACTAACGTGGATGAACATTTCCAACTACGGAAAGCTGTTGGCCTTCGATATGGAAGAAGTACTAAGAAGGCGAGGAGCAGAGTTAGTAGTAAGTACATTTGAGACGCGCTCCGATCCAACCTTGACACTGGTAGTTGACAAACCCAATCGAATAGTAACGGGTTCGTTTGCCGGTTCCGCCACTTGGGTAGCTGAACAAATTATAGCCTCACTACATACATCTAAAAAATAATTATCATGAAGAACATTTTTATCACTTTGTTTTTTTTAGTCTCCATGGATGCGTTGGCTCAAACCAAACGAATCCTTATTGTATCCACCAACATAGATGAGATCAACAACGCTCCGAACGGTACATTTCTGATGGAGATTGCTTATCCATTTGATGTATTTAAAAAAGCAGGATATGAAGTAGACATCGTAACGCCTAAAGGCGGTAAAGCAGCAGTTTATCATCGCGGTGAGTTAGTTGGAGAGCTATCAGAAATTATAGGTAGCTCACTTTTTATCCAGAAAACAGAACATACACTTTCGCCTGAACAGGCTTCTCAGTATCGCTATGTAGGAATATTTTATCCAGGTGGTGGTGGGCAGTTTTATGATGTGGTGGAAAATCAGGCTATCGCTGTATTAGCAAGAAATATTTATGAACAGGGAGGTGTGTCGGGAACTGCCGGACACGGTCCTGTTTCACTGGTGAACATTAAACTTAGTGATGGGTCGTTCCTGGTCAAGGATAAAAAGATCACTTGTTTCCCAAAAGCAAACTCAGCCAAATGGTTACCGCTGGATTGGGAGAAGCTATTGCATCAACGAGGTGCAGAGGTAGTGCTTCCAGTTACCGACATTGAAAAAGATAAAGGTATTCAACTTTCAGCACATAGAATCATCAGTGGCTCCTATGCTGAAAATGCAGCATGGGTAGCTACTGAAATGATTTCACTGATCAATAAAACAACTACACGGTAAACGTATGGAAAGAAATATTCTGTTAATCTTTTTGCTGTTTTTTTCAGCGCACAATCTTATATCACAAACCGTGGTGGAGTTGCCTCAGGCAAGCCAACGGGCAACTATCCGCCAGCGTGTTGGACTGACGGATATAGAAGTTGACTATTCACGCCCGGCTATTAATGGTAGAAAAATCTGGGGCGACATTGTGCCTTATGGATTTACGCTGCCCACAGTGGATGGCAAAGATAAAGCACCCTGGAAAACAGGTGCCAACATGAATACTACCATCGCATTTACACACGATGTCTTGATTGATGGCAAATCCGTGAAAGCTGGTAAGTATGGATTTTTTGTAGCTGTCCACGAAGATACTACTGCCACCGTTGTCCTATCAAAAACGAATCAGGCATACGGTCAGTATTTTTATCGAGAAGAAGAAGATGTGTTACGAGTCAAGGTTAATACGCGTACAACTTCTTCCACTGAACTACTAACCTTTAGCTTCGATGAAGTAAGTCCCAACCATGCTGTACTATCACTAAAATGGGAAACAAAAGAAATTCCCATTCGGATAGCTGTTGATGTTTTTGAAATTGTTACAAGCAGTTTGATTGAGCAGTTAAAACAGCCTTCAGCATTCACTTGGCAAGGCCGGGTGCAGGCAGCCCGCTATATGATTGATAATAATATACATCATGATCTGGCATTACAATGGGCAAATGAAGCTTTGGACGGATCGCCCGGTGGCGAGTTGCTGGTAGGGGAGAGAAATTTCTCCACGCTCACCACAAAATACCATGTCTTGAATGCCATGAATAGACCACAAGAGGCCAAAGCATATCTAAACGAGGCATTAGCCAATCCGGGTAATGTGACTCCTTCTCGCGCAGTTTCATTTGCGCGAAATCTGCAATTGAAGAATAAGAAAGAAGATGCGCAACTTGTTTTTGAATGGGCCAATAAGAAATGGCCCACCAGTTGGGAGACCAAACACGGCATGGCGCGTATGCATTCGGCTAATGGCCGGTATAAAGATGCCTTGAAATTAGAACGTGAAGTATATGCAATCATTCCCGAGGATCAGAAAAAACTTATTACCGCCAACATTAAGTTATTAGA
>JBJTHA010000404.1:0-11345 GCA_046094265.1 Cytophagales bacterium | reverse complement strand
TGGTATCTCTTTATTTTGATAAACGCGCAAGTTGTTGGCCAATCTGCGCTTGAGCAGTTTATCAGCCACCCGATCGAGTCTAATTTTGCAGCGTCAGTTGACGGCAAGAACATCGCTTGGGTTATTAATGACCATGGCAAGCGAAATATTATGATTAAAATAGGAAGCGAACTGCCCAAGATATTTACAGACTACCAACAAGACGATGGACAGGAGATTTCTCAACTGGTGTTTTCACCAAATGGTTTAAAGTTGTTGTTTGTGCGTGGGGGTGCGCCCAATCGGGCAGGTCAAAGCCCCAATCCGGCCAGTTTAGCCGATGCACCAGATATGTCGATTTACTTTAAAGATATCGCATCCAAAAGTCAGCCAAGTAGGCTAACCAATGGCAACAGCCCACAATTTACGCGTGATGGTTTCAAGTTCTTATTTCTTCGAGGTGGGCAAATCTTTGAATCTTTACTGGAAGTGAATGCCAACCCGAAACCATTGTTTGCCGCACGCGGTTTCAATACAAGCCCAAAGTTTTCGCCCAACGGCATCGAGATTTTATTCTCCAGCATTCGTGGCGATCACAGTTTTATTGGAGTATACCACACCATCAACCGCACCGTGCGTTGGATTGCACCAGACGTTACCAATGACATTTCACCATGTTGGTCGCCTGATGGAAAGAGTATTTCGTTTCTTCGCTTCCCAGGCAAAAAAATTGGCGAGCTCGACAACTACACAGTGGGCAGTCGATTTTCTGTAATGGTGGCAGACGCTGAAGGCAGTCGTGCGAAAGCGATTTGGTCTTCGCCAAGTGCTGATGGCGGTTTTGCACAGTCAGTTGCTAATCCTTTGACGTGGACAACCACGAATCGTATTCTATTTTTCTCAGAGCATTTGGGTTGGAACCACATCTACTCAATTATTCCCGATGGAACGGACTTAAAAGACATTACCCCTGGTGAAGGCGAAGTTGAAAACTATGTGTTAAACCCAACGCAAGACTTTGTGTATTTCGATGGCAACCGCGAAGACATTAACCGCAGGCATCTGTGGAAGACCTCGGTGACACTGGGCGCACCCGTAGCCGTTACAACCAGTGACGGTATCGAAATGTTCCCGGCATTTGGCGGCAACGATTTATATTGCTTGAGATCCGCTTACAACGCTTCTAAAATGCTTGCGCGGGTAGATGAAACACGCAAAGCATTTGCTGTTATAAATCCGGTTAAACTTTCTACATTTTCGGCAGCAGGGTTTGTGAAACCGGAAGCTGTGACGTTCAAGGCTGCCGATGGCACCGTTGTTCACGGCCAGTTGTTCATTAACCGAAGTGTGCCTGGTAAACGTGCTGCCGTTGTGTACATGCACGGAGGCCCCATTCGTCAAATGTTATTAGGCTTCCATTATAGCGATTACTATATCCATTGTTATGCTTTTAACAACTTTATGGCCAACCAAGGCTATGCAGTACTCAGCATCAACTACCGTAATGGCGTAGGTTATGGCCGCGACTTTAGAATGGCAAAAAACCAAGGGCCGCGCGGTGCCAGCGAGTATCAAGATGTGATCGCGGCAGGCAAGTTCTTGCAATCTTTGCCGGAGGTAGACGCGAACAAAATTGGATTGTGGGGCGGCTCCTATGGTGGGTATTTAACGGCCATGGGCTTGTCGCGAAACCCAGAGATTTTTAAAGCAGGGGTAGACTTGCATGGCGTGCACGATTGGTCGTTTGATGCCCAGGATGCCACCAACAGTTGGGGTATCCGCAAAGAAGAGAGCGAGTTGGCTTTTAAATCTTCTCCCAATTCTGATTTGTCTAAGTGGAAAGCACCTGTGCTATTTGTGCATGGCGATGACGACCGCAACGTGGTTTTTCAGCAAACAACTGATTTGGTTGAGAAACTGCGCGAGAAGAAAGTTGACGTGGAGTTATTGGTGTTGCCCGATGAGGTGCATGGTTTCTTGCGCTACGATAGTTGGAACAAGATTTTTACTGCAGCCAAAGATTTCTTTGATCGCAGGTTGAAGTGATGAAGAAACTGATTGTATTAACAGGCGCGGGTATAAGTGCTGAAAGCGGACTTGCAACCTTTCGTGATTCTGGGGGGCTGTGGGAGGGCTACCAAGTGGAAGATGTTGCTACACCCGAAGCTTGGCGCAAAAATCAAGAACTAGTGCTGGAGTTTTACAACCAACGCAGAAAGGCAGCACTGGAAGCCAAGCCGAACCGAGGCCATGCAATTTTAGCCGATTTGCAAAATTACTTTGATGTCATCATCATTACTCAAAATGTAGACGATCTACACGAACGTGCTGGCTCTCGCAATGTGGTTCATCTGCACGGCAGTCTTTTTGAATCGCGAAGTACCCTTGATCCCACTCTGACCTACAAGATCGAAGGATGGGAGTTAAATAGAGGGGACAAGTGCGAGAGAGGTTCTCAATTAAGGCCAAACATAGTCTGGTTTGGCGAGGCTGTTCCTATGATGGAAACGGCCGCTCAAATTGCCGCTACCTCCGATATATTCCTTATAGTCGGAACATCGTTGGTGGTGTATCCGGCAGCACGCCTCATCGATTATGTGCCCGACCAGGTAAAAAAATATGTTGTTGATCCTAAAAAACCAGATGTTTTGCATGTCCCCAACCTTGAGTTTGTCACCGACATGGCAAGTGTAGGGTTAGCAAAAGTGAAGTCGTTGCTATTGTTGGGTAATTGAGAGCAATCATTTTGCCAAATCCTTCAAGTACTTTTTAAACTTGGGCGTGTTGAAGTTGGTAGTTCCTACTTCCTTAGATACGATTTTTCCATTTTTACCAATGATAAATGTTGTAGGAATAGCGGGTACATTAAGTTGGTCTGTTAGGTCGCCAGATTTCAAAAAAACCGGAAACGTGTACGCTTTTTCTTGGATATACTTTAGTACTTTGTATTGGTCTCGTTCGCGATCAATTGAAAGCATGACAAACACAATGCTATCTGAGCCTACACTCTCATACAGTTTTTGGATGGCCGGCATCTCTACTTTACAGGGACCACACCAAGTTGCCCAAAGGTTGAGAAAAATAACTTTTCCTTTGTAATGCTCAAAACTCAACGTCTCGCCATTCAGGTTTTTGATGGTGAAATCATAATCGAATTCTTCTTTTTCTTTTGCTTCCGTAGAAGCATCGAGTAGCCCCGTTTCGATGGCCACCGATTGTGTGGCTTGTGTAACATAGCTGAATAACCCAGTATATTTGAGTAATAAGATCACTAAAACCGCGCTCGCAAGTGTTTTAATCCAAGAAAAGACACCCTTTACCATAGACTTAGAATTCATCTATTTATTATTTTTAGCAAATGTCGGGATTTTAATACCTTCGACCAATTTAAATCCTAACATGTCCAAACTTGTTTACTGCCTCGCTATTGTTTTTTTGTTTCCGCTTCTTTCAGTGGCACAAAAAGTTAAGTACAAAGACTTAGTTGTTTGGCTGAATGCCAGGCAATTCGAGAAAGCTGAACCTTTTCTAAAGCGTTATCTAAAAGAGACTAATGACAATCCCAGCGCCTTTCTGTTTATGGGTATCCTATTTCAGGAGAAGGCTATGAACAATGATGTCTTGAAGAATACCGACCAGATAGTGACCCAGTGCGACTCGGCCGTGATGTTTTTAGATAAAGCATACAACATGGTTACCGAAAAGGAACTCAGGAAAAACGATGATTACTATCAAATGTATAGCCGAAGGGATTTGCGTACAGGCGAGTTTGGTGTAAAACTTTCTGATGTGCGGTTAGACCTCGAGAACCGCGTGACATCGTTAAAAGACAGGAAAGACAAGGTAAAAATAGCAAAGAACAGTTTTTTAGCCTGCGAACGACAATATGGTTCAGCTGTAAAAATTTTTGTGGACTTACGTTCCAGTTATGGCTCCGACAAGGAGTTTCTTTTGCGATCAAACGATGCGATGGGAACCAATCTCGAAAAACTCATCGTCTATTTTGACTCAACCATGGCTTCGCTCAACACATTTAAGGCAGCCCTCAAAAAGATTGGTAAAACCCCCTATAACCCGATTGTGGACATTCGGGAGATCGCGAATTTTAAGCAAGACGGATCCACGGATGCCAACTTTTTGGAGGATGACTTGAAATTGTGGAATTATAAACAATGGGCTACTACTGCTCTAGAAAAGATAAAAACCGAAATTATACCCCTGCGCGAAAGTTTGATCGCCTATGATATTTCACTAAACAAACTGCGTGACAAATGTGTACGCGATTCGGTTTCGATCCATAATGAGTTGAGGTCGTTACCAGATAACTTGGTGTATGCGCAGGCAAAAAAATATGATGCCGATCCGCTCCCGTTGGCCATGTTTGATATGAAAAGGGCTGAATTGGAGTACTTGTCAGACAAAATTCGATTTAAGCCCTTACGCGATTCCATCAATTTGAAAATTAGATTGAATGCACTAAAAATTGAATTAACGAACGTAAAGAAGATTGACAGCATTGCTACCTCAATTCTCGAACGGAATATGGATAACGAGTTACTCAATTTCGAACATTTTGTGAGTAATGCATTCGGAAACAATGCGGTGTTAATTAGCCATATCAACTCGATGCAAGGTTTTGCACAGCGCGAGAAGCAAAAAAAAGAAATTGAGTGGGAGTCTACCATGCAGGCATCAAAATGGCTGATATCCGGCACCGACTCGATACCTATTTTTAATGAGACAAACCGCGATTTGCCCTTTAAGCCCTTGGCGGTGGTAGAAGATAAATTCACTGTGGGGTTGCTTTACAAAGATTCACTTGCTACGGGATATTTCTACTCTATTACACCCTCCAGAGTACCCGACCAAAAAGTAGTTTTTGCCATCGACCAACCTAATTTCAAGAAGCGCCATTTGCCAATGATCAAAAATCTGAATGCCTCTATCGGGCAAGGTCAGATTTACTATGTATTGATTTATTCCGAGGTTAAAGTAAAAGATAAATTTCCAATCACCCTGGCAAAAATTTATAAGACGGATGGTTTAGCGTGGGTTTACAATTATAAGTTAGACTTAAAACCTGCTGAATTGAACTTTAGCGCGGATACTGGCCAACTGTCAATTAAGCTCACGGGTCTTTCCGGAGAAAGCAAAGTAATTGTAATCGATAAAAACGGGAAGCAGTTATAGGTATCTCAATGACTAGTTTCCGGTGAGTTTTCGCCAATCTTGAAAGCGTAGGTTGATGCGCTGCTTCATTTTCTCATAGTGTTCCCAATTGTCCACCACGTGGTAGATCGAAGGTAACCCTTTCACCAGCACTTCGTCATAATCGGCACGGTAAAGACCACCTCCGTAATAGTAGTAAGTAAACATATTACCCACGCGATTAAAGAGTTCAAAACCTAGGTATCCTTCCCAAATTTCACTTAATATAGTGCAAGAAATTTCGCGCCTCTTGAACCTAAAAATTTGCCCGGAGGCCTCTTCCTCAAAATATTCTGAGTAGAGATCTGTTTCAATAATCCACCCCAAGTACATTCCAATATGCACATAAGCTTGTTCAATGGGTAATGAAGCGGGAAAGTTGCCAAGGAAGTGCGACTTGGCATTGTCATAAATCGTTTTTTGGATTTCGGCTTTTTTTTTCCATAGGCCAAGATTAACTATTTTTTTTTAGAATGCCGACTATTTAGTCGGGTCGGTATATGGTTTTAGCTCATTTAGCGAGACCTTGTTATTTTTTCTGTTAATATCAGCCATTCGCAGGCTGCGGTCGATTTCAATGGACTCAATTTCTGATACTTTTGCATTTATCTTTAGCCCATAGGTCGGGTTTACCCAAGGCCATGCTTCGGCCACCGTCCTTCTTTGCTTTGGGTCGTCTTCCGGCTTAATGCCCATCAGTTCATTCATGGGTATGTAGTATTGCTGCTTGGTACCGTCTTTCAGAATTACGGTAAGGTCAATCGGCATCGGAAACTCGCCCACCCGCAGCAATTCTACCACTGCGTTCCCATCTTTTTCTGCCAACGACCCAATGGCATAATCGATGCGCTTGGTGGTGTTAATCCAGTAGCGTAGGTACCAATGCAACTGCAATCCTGAAACTCTTTCCATGATTCGGATAAAATCATTGGGTTCGGGGTGCTTCATTTCCCAAACATTGTAATACAGTTTCATTCCCGTGTAAAAGTTTTTATCACCTATTAGGTACTTGAGTTGCTCGAGCATTACAGCGCCCATGCTGTAAGCCATGGTGCTGTAGGCTCGGTTGGTATTGAAATGATCGGAGTGTTGATTGGCTGGTTCCTGCAAGCCACTGCTTACCAGCGCAAAATAACTCTGGTAACTCGACCGATGGTCCAGGGCACCGCCCGTAATGGCTGCCATCGCTTCCTCGCTGGCAAAGTCAGTAAAACCTTCGTCCATCCAAGCGTAAAGCGATTCGTTAGAAGCCAACGTCATCTGGTACCAACTGTGGGCTACTTCATGCGCCATAGTACCTGCAACGCCTTCTAAACTTCCTTCGCCTAAAATTAGTGTACACATGGGATACTCCATTCCGCCATCGCCACCTTGAATGACCGAGTAAGTTTCGAATGGATACTTACCAAAATTGTCGTTCATGTGTTGAAATACTTTTACGGCAATGGGCTGAATCTTCTTCCAAGTGTCGGCTGTCTTTTCATTTTTTTGATAGAAGAAATGCACCTCGGGCCCGTTTGGCACTTGCGCAATGTCGTGTGTGTAGTCGGGGTCGGCAGCCCATGCAAAATCAATCACATCTTTGGCAACAAAATGCCATGTGAGGTTGCCATTGGTTTTATTGACGGAGCCATTTTCATAACCATGACCGATTTGATTTGGGTTTTGCAACTTGCCCGTACCACCGATTATAAATTTTGAATCAATAGTAATCTTTACGTCAAAATCCCCCCACGGACTATGAAATTCGCGTGCCACATATTGATAGGCATGCCAACCTTGGAAGTCGTATTCTGCCATTTTTGGGTACCATTGCGTCATCGAGTAGGCGATACCCTCGCGATTGTTTCTGCCGCTTCTACGGATTTGAATAGGTACCTGACTCTCAAATTCCATCTCGAAGGTGGTTTTAGTTTTGGGTAACAGAGGCTTGTAAAGCGTTACTTCCATTATTGTGCCTGTAATCTTAAAGGAAAGTTCTTTGCCATCTTGCCTCAACTGTTGTACGTGCTGGTAGCCAATTTCATCGTTTTTCAGTTTAGAGATTCTATCCATTACCCTGCGATCGGGGTCGGGCAGATTGCGCGAGCGCACGTCCATCATGCTGCCCGGTTGAAACGCATTGAAATACAAATGATAGTAAACTTTGTTGAGTGTATCGGGCGAGTTGTTGAAGTAAACCAACTTTTGTGTACCCGTGATGCGGTGAGTATTCACATCCATTTTTACGTCCATCAAATATTCCACGCGTTGTTGCCAGTAATCGCGCTGGGCAAACGATTGTACAGTGACGGAGAGCAGTAGACTATACGTGAAAAGCGCCTTCATCTTAAAATTGTTTTCGGAAAAATATCGAAAAGGTAGCAAAGCTGCTAGGGATTTTTTACCGAGCAGCATGTGCGCAAGTTTATGTTATTTTAAGTTAATCGTCTTCGAGAGAGTGATTGAGAAAAAACTATTGTTGGGTGGAGGCGTTTCGTCTGCCAGAGTTACTGGCCAGTTGTAGGTGTACGATATCACGAACGACCATTTTTTTTTTGAGACGCGCAACGGCAGCGTTACAGCATAGTTCATCAACCCAAACACATTTTTATTAACCTGCTGAATTTGTGGCAACCTGCGCCTAAGGCGCACAGCAGAACCAGGGGCGAGTTGTACACTAGTGATGGTAGAATTACCGTACAACATTTGAAACATGGGCGTAAAAGAAATTCTATCGAGGTTGATGAAGTTGTATTTGCGCAGGTTCAAAACAAGTGCAGGGCTGAGTCGATGTGCTTGCTCGTCACCGAAGTAAAATGAGTAGTCGAGCCGGAAGGTAAAAGGTTTGAAATCGGCAAAGTTGGAAATACCTGCCATGTTGGTGAGCGGATTTTCCACATTAATGTCTTGATTGTTGTAGAAGAGCCGGTCGTAAGAAATCATGAGAGAATAGTGATCGCCAAAGCCCTTTAGGTAGCCGAGGGATGCAACGGTTAAATACAGTGTCGGGTTGTAGGCTTCGCTCCAATAGGCAGTTACATCCGCATACGCGCCTGATTTGTGATAAAATGAAGCCCCTGCAGTGGCGCCATATTGGTTAACGCCAATGGTGCGCCCAGCGGAAACTATGTTACTATTAAATCCTGACCGCAACACCAATGATGACGGGAGTTTTGCCGGAGCATTCAACAAGCTGTCAATCATGGAAAAAATAGACAGTGAATCAGAAGCTGCAAAGATGCTGTCGATTTTTACCATTGCCAGGGAGTCTTCAAATGCTTTCACCGACAACGAATCGCGTTGTTGACCCCAAACACAAAATGCAAAAGCCATCACGGTAGCGATGGCTGTAAAACGTTTACGAAGCATCGTTAATTGTTCTTCTCTCGTTGCCGTTGTTCCATTCTGTTTTTCATCATTTCTTGCCGTTGCTCGCGCATTTCTTGCCGCTCTTGCAAGCGCTGCATTAAGATACGCGTGAACTCTTGCTCTGCTTTTGGCAATGTGAGCAACTGTTGAGCGGAGATTACATTCAGCAATCGTTCGGAGTATTTTTTTTCCAAATCCACGTTTTGCTGTTTCAGCTCCAATCCCAATCTAATCAAGCGTTGTTCGCGGTCGGCTTTTGTTTTGTTTACATCTTGGTTGCGTTCTGCCTCACGAAACTGTTTCCTCAAATCGGCACGTTGTTCAGTAAATTCGCGATAGATAGGCCAAAATTTTTCGGCTTGTGCCGGGGTTAGTTTCAGCTTTTCAGAAATCAACGCGATGCGCGCGGCTTGAATTTTATCTCGAGCCTTCGGGTCTTGCCTGTCAAGATCAGTGTCTTGGCTGAAAAGCGGGTAAGCTAAACCCATCATGATAGTCCAAATTAGTAACTTATTCATAACTCTCAAATGTTAATATCAAATTCGTTTGCAATAGCATCCAAGTCTTCGGTAGAAAGATTCTCCAAAGGTTTCTGCATGTCATCTAGCTCAACTCCGTTGAGCGAAGCATGTTCCAAGATATCTTCGGTGGTAATGCCCTCATCTTCCAAAAAAGCCACTAACGCGTTTGGCGATACTTCGCTCAACACGACCAATGGGTCGGTCTCTGTGACTGTCTGTTGAGTCCACCACATTACTGACAACACAGTAATTGCCAACACAGGTAGCGCGTATCGAAACGCCATTTTACCAAAACTGAAAGCGGGGCTTTCATCCGGTTTTTGCGCTTCTATACGTGCTTGTATGCGCGTGGGCAACGCATCGAAGTATCCATCTGGCGTTTTAAAGGCCTGCTTTTTTGGTATGTCTTCTAAGCGTGTCATTTTTCATTTGTTTACCCTTCGACAGCAGATTTACTTTTAAGTTTAATAAATACCCAAATATTCCTCAATTTTTTTAACTGCGTGGTGATAGCTGGCTTTTAAGGCACCTACACTGGTGTCTGTGATCTCCGAAATTTGCTCGTAAGCAAGATCGTCAAAGTAGTTCATATTATATACAAGGCGTTGTTTTTCAGGTAATTGTAAGATTGCCTTTTGTAAGCGCTTGTGTATTTCGTCCGCACTCAAGTCGGGATCGTTATCAATTTTGGTGGAAAGGTGTTGAGCCACGTCTTCGATGGGCAAGAAAAAACGCTTCTTCTTGCGGCCAAGGAAACTCAGGTACTCGTTAGTTGCAATGCGGTAGATCCACGTAAAGAGTTGGGAGTCTTCGCGGAACGAATCGATGTATTTGTGTATTTTGATGAAGATATCCTGCGTTACGTCATCGGCATCATCGTGGTCGATCACCATTTTGCGTACATGCCAATAAACACGCTGCTGGTAGGTACGCACGAGCATATTAAAACCGTAGTTTCTGGTTTCTGCATTGCGGATTTTTAAAAGCAGTTCGTTATCTTCCAAGCGGGTGAACCCAAATTCGGTATTTAGACGAAAGTTAGGAAAAAGGTTTAACCAAAAGTTGCCGCAGATTCACTGAAAGATCGAATCGAGAATACTATCTCATACCTCTTAAAACATCCGCTAATAGCTCGTACTGCTCTTTTGAGTGTGCTGGAAAGTTTGCAAAACGCAATTGCGTATTCTTCAGCTCGCCATAGCCATCGCCTGGGTAAAGGCCCTGCGCTTCAAGTTGTTTGCGAACGATTTCGGTGTGCTCGCCACAATGCGCAACAATAACGGTGGGCGAGCGCCAAACTGTATCTCTCACAAAAGGTTGGATTCCCCCTTGTTGTTGTAGGGTTTGGTATAGCAAGGCCGCTTTATACTCTGTTTCTTTGCGGATGATGTGAATGCCGCGATTTAGAAAATCTTCCGCTACATAACCCAATGTATAAATAGCCATCATGTTGGGGGTGGCAGGCGTTTGATTTTTTAGCGTAAACTCATGCAAGCTCAGTAGGTTGTGGTACGAGCCCGAGTTGACGCCCGCGCCCTGTACTTCCTTCGCTTTTTCTACACAACGATTGTTATATATCCAAACGCCCAAGCCGGCTGGCATGCCGAAGCCTTTTTGAACCGAAAAGAAAACCGAATCGATGTGATCAAAATTGAACGCAGGGTAGGGTACAGAGGAAACCGCATCTACCATGATCAAACTATTAGGAAACTGCCTGCGCACCTCCGCCATATACGCCAGCGGCATGGCCACACCACTGCTGGTTTCGTTGTGGGTTAAGGCGATCAGTTCCGGATTTCCATTTGTTGTAATGGGCTCAAAACCATTGCCGGGTGCTACTTCTATTTTAGTGGCTTTCTTTTTTTGCAGAAGGGCTGTTTCGAAAAATTTTTTACTAAAGGCCCCATTTACCAAATGCAAGGAGTTTTCAATTACCAGACTTTGAATGGCGCGCTCCCATACTTCGCTGGCAGAGGTGGTAAAGGCAATGTGAAAATGAGGTGGCACCGACATTAGCTGCCGCAGGTTAGCAACTGTACGTAGATAAGCACTTTGAAATTCTTTACTGCGATGTGAGATGGACGGAAACCCCTCGCGAAAGGCTTTACGGGTGTGGTTCTCTATCGTAAAAAAAAGTTGAGAGGGGCCAGGCGCGAAATCTACAGCTTTGATCATTGTGTAAAGTAAAACGTAAATTTATAAATTTGTTGTAGAAGGGTAGTATAGGCATTTCTATTACATCTCCATTCCAAAAGTCAAGTACTTCAACTTTGATAAACATATAAT
>JBJTHA010000403.1:0-5243 GCA_046094265.1 Cytophagales bacterium | reverse complement strand
TGGCCGTCATCATATCTTTTACGGGTATACCCTCCGTAATGGCTACAATCACTTGGATACCAGCATCAGCAGCCTCCATTATGGAATCTGCGGCAAATGCCGGTGGTACAAAAATAATGGACACATCTGCGCCTGTTTTATCAACTGCCTCTTTTACAGTGTTAAATACGGGTCTACCCAAATGTACTTGGCCTCCCTTGCCGGGCGTCACCCCACCCACCACGTTGGTTCCATATTCAATCATTTGGCCTGCATGGAACGAACCTTCTGAGCCCGTAAAACCTTGAACAATTACGCGGGAGTTTTTATTTACCAGTACACTCATAAATCAAAAGTTAGGATCACAAAAGTAGAATATTCTGCTGGTTGACCAAATCAGAAGTTATTTCAACAAGTCGGGCATCCAATTGATGATGGCCTTTCCAAAAGCGTAAAGCCCCAATGTAAATACAAAAGCCCAACAGACCGCACTGATGAACATAAAGAGTATAATTTTTTGGCGCGGCTTGCCCATGCTTACGGCAATGAGGGTGCCGCCAATGGGTGTGAGGAAAAGCGGAGTAAGAAATGCAACACCTCCCAGGCCATATCTCTTGATAACATCAGCAAATCTTCGGTTAGAGCTTGCCGACTTCGGTTTTCCAATGACTCGCTTTTGTAAACGGCTCCGCATCCATTCGCCAAAAAAAGTAACTAGGGTTACACTCAACATCATGCCCACTACGGTTGCAATCCAAGTAGTAGCCGGGTGCAAACCCAAAGCAAACCCTTCCAATGGCCCCAGTACAAATTTCATGGCACTTGATAATACTACAGGCACCGCCTTCGCCAATTCTTGCCACATCTGCTTATAGTTTTTCTCCGAAACTCAAGTCACCCGCATCGCCCAAACCTGGCACAATATAGAATTGGTGGTTAAGCTTTTTATCAATCGCTACCGTCCACAACGAACAATTCAAACCAGCATTGTTTCGAACATTTTCGATTCCTTCGGGTGCGGCAATCAAGGAAGCCAAAAAAACATGGTTTGGCTTTCCATGTTTTTGTAGGGCGTTAAGCGATCGGATAAACGAATTACCGGTTGCCAGCATCGGGTCAACAAGTATGATTGATTTACCTTCGATTGACGGAGCCGCCAAGTATTCTAAATTGATCGTAATCTCATGCTCACCCTCCTTGCGATAGGCGCCTATAAACCCACTATCTGATTGATCGAAATAGTCTAAAAACCCCTGATAATAGGGCAACCCTGCACGCAGCACGGTAATGATGACCGGCCAATCTTTTAAGCTTCTGCTTACTGTGTCTTCGATGGGTGTTTGAATCTCCACAGAGGCGTATTGCAACTGCTTGGAAATTTCGAATGCCATTATTTGCCCTAAACGTTGCACGTTGTACCGAAACCCCAAACGGTCTTTCTGAACCACCCTATCGCGAAGTTGCATCAGGTAATGGGATGCGATAGAATCTACTCGGCTTAGTTCAAATACGTCCATGGTCAAAAAAATAAAATCTTCTCCTTCGCTGATTTCACTCGATCAAAATCGATGTAATAAAGGTAAAATCTTCGCCTTATCTTGCGAAAAAGTAAAATACAAATTTTCCGTTCATGCCTAAAAAAAATCCAGCGAATACCGCTATCGATTCGAAACTGCTTAAAGTATTGTGCGAAATACAAGCACCCTCGGGGCATGAAATCACTATGAAAAATTTTTTGCTAAAATACATCGCGAAAGAAAAAAAGAATTGGAAACACCGCCCGCAGGTAATTGTTGGAGATCTGCTTCAAAACTGTATTCTGCTAAAATTCGGTAAGCCACGCACCGCCATTTTTGCGCATATGGACACGGTTGGCTTTACAGTCAGATACTCAAACCAGTTAGTAGCTATTGGCAGCCCTGATGCAGAAACCGGCACAATCTTAATTGGGAAAGATAGTTTAGGGGAAATTGAATGTGAGTTGGAATACGACCATGAGCACCATGCTTTTTATAAATTTGGGAGAGGCATAGAGCGCGGAACTCCCCTCACCTACCAGGTCAATTTTCGCGAAACACCCACCTTTATTGACTCACCCTACCTCGACAATCGGTTGGGCGTTTACAATGCATTAAAGGTTGCCGAAACCTTGAAAGACGGAGTAATTGCATTTAGCTGCTGGGAAGAACACGGGGGCGGCTCGGTGGGTTACTTGGCAGAATACATGTTCAAGACGTGGCAAGTAAGGCAAGCGCTTATTTCGGATATTACCTGGGTAACCGATGGTGTCGAACATGGCAAAGGAGTGGTGATATCGTTGCGTGACCGCAACTTGCCACGAAGGGAATTTGTAGAAAAGATTATTTCCATCGCCACCAAACGAAAAATTGAACATCAATTAGAGGTGGAAGGCTTAGGTTCTAGCGATGGTGGCGAATTGCAACGCAGCCACTTGCCATTCGATTGGTGCTTTGTTGGTGCACCGGAAGCCAACGCGCACACGCCACATGAAAAAGTCCATAAGGCAGATATTACCAGTATGACTTCGTTGTATGAGGTATTAATGAAAGAATTATAAAACACAATGTCGATGACAACCCGGAGAGAATTTATCAAAACAACAGCAGCGGCCACCGTTGGTGCTGCCGTACTACCTAGCCTATCATTTGCAAACACCGATGAAAAACTCAGGTTGGGTTTTATCGGTGTCGGTTTACGAGGGCAAAACCACTTAGAACTTGCTCTTTATAGAAAAGACGTAGAGGTAGTGGCCTTGTGTGATGTACAACAGCGCATGATCGACATGAGCCTTGGGTTAATAGCCACAGCGGGTAAACCCAAACCGCATGTTTATCTGGACGGCCCGCAAGGTTATAAAAAACTTCTCGAAAGAAAAGATATTGATGCAGTCATCATCAGCACGCCATGGGAGTGGCATACTACGATGTGCATTGATGCGATGAATGCCAAAAAGTATGTGGGCTGCGAAGTGATCGTTGGTATGACTGTTGACGAATGCTGGAAAATTGTAGAAACATCAGAACGAACGGGCATGCCGTTGATGATGCTAGAAAATGTTTGCTATAGAAGGGATGTAATGGCCGTTTTGAACATGGTGCGGCAAAATATTTTTGGCGAACTGATTCATTTGCAGGGAGGCTATCAACACGACTTGCGCGAAGTGAAATTCAACGATGGCGTGCAACCCTACGGAGGAGGAGCAGAGTTCGGAGCAAAAGGCTTCTCAGAAGCCCAGTGGCGTACGCAACATTCCGTAGATCGAAACGGGGATTTGTACCCAACACACGGCATTGGTCCATTGGCAATGATGGCGAACATCAATCGCGGGAATCGCTTTACGCAATTAGTGAGTTACGCCACCAAGGCACGCGGGTTACACCAACATGTTGTAAAGGTGGGTGGCGAAAATCATCCCAATGCGAAGGTGAACTTCAAATTAGGAGATGTAGTTACCACCATGCTCCGCACTGCGAATGACGAAACCATCTTGCTGCAACACGATACCAACCTGCCACGGCCGTACTCACTTGGGTTTCGTGTGCAAGGCACCAATGGCATTTGGATGGATGTAAACAAATCTATTTATGTTGAAGGAACCAGCAAGCCTCACCAATGGGAGGAAGCAAAAAGTTGGCTGGAAAAGTATGATCATCCGCTTTGGAAAAAATATGGTAATGATGCCGCGGGTGCGGGACATGGCGGAATGGATTGGTTCGTACTAAATGCGTTCGTTGAATCGGCCAAACGCAAGATTAATACACCCCAAGATGTGTACGATGCGGTGACTTGGAGCGCGATTACTCCACTTTCAGAAGTGTCAATCAAAAAAGGCGGTGCATCTATCGATTTCCCTGACTTTACAAAAGGTAAATGGCATACGCGACAAAATGTTTTTGCGTTAGGTGATTCCTACTAATATGTTCCGTGCTCGCCCGTGGCATAAAATTTTGCTGAACTGTGTAGGTAGTCACATTCATCTGCAACCAAATTCCAAGCCCCCCTGCAAGGGTTTGCATGGATGTAATTCAATTTCTGGTCAATGAGTTTATTTTCACGGCATTCCTTCCAATCAAACGATGGCTCAAACACCTCGTGCACCTTGCCCCTTTTCCTGTCTGTTGGGTTCACCAGTTCGGCCAATTGTTTCAATATCTCTTCCTCACCTTTGTTTTTCAATCTCTTCACAAACCATACGACATAAAACGCTTACCCTCGCACCATTGAATTGATTGACACGCCTTGCGTACTTCGAAACGCAATAAGAACATGTGGTTTGGCATTATCACGTAGTCAAGGATATAATGCCTTTCAGGTGATCAAACCACTTATATACCTCACCATAGGGATCGGCAATTTCGAACAGCCGTAGCCACCGGCTGCATGTAATGTTGAAGAAGAAAATGCCATTGTACTCAGTAATCTCCCTGCGAACAACCATAGAAGCAAGTTAGCATTTAAGTGTTAAAAAGAATTGGCTTTAATTTTCATTGCCGCAGAGTTCCCGAGACGGGTAACTCTACGGAGAAGGAAGATTTTATAGAATGACGCGTAAATGATTTAATTGAACATTCTAACTGTCCATATGTTTTCGGTCGGGCTCGTGTATGGAAATGCTCCCTTTGGTTTATGGGTATCGAAGAGTAAGTGACTAGGATTGTCACAAGAAATATTTGGGTTCTTTTAAAGATGTTGCCTCCAAGTCGATATTGTACTCAAAAAATCAGTGCCAAACCGCTCCATACACTGCCACCTTGAACTTGTCTCCCGATGTTCCATACCAGTGACACCTACTTGTTTGTAAAATCATGTCTAGAAGTTTTTCCTGACATCTGCGCAGGGGCATTCATTTTTAAAAAATCATATCAGACCTGATCAGGGCGGAAATGCTGCGTTGCTCCTCGTTTACCTCCATACTTCAATTGCTGATGGTTCGAGGATTGTAAAATAAGTGGTACAACGATACTGCTGTTGGAAGATACTTTCACCGTCAAACATGGTCAGCGTTTGATGGCCACCATTTTTACTACATAGAGTTTCAAGTTGCCCGAGCGCTGCACATGTATGGCTTCCCTCGAAAGCTTCTTGCGTTTGGTTTCAAGGGCTTTAATGGTTTTTTTTTTAAAAAGAGAACATCAGTGCGTTGTTTTTTTAATGGAAGCACCAATTACGGACTTATGTTATGCCGAAGCTTTGAAATTGTAGTAGTCGCGTTGGTAAACGTAGAAACTAACGATGCTTAGCAC